>JAHLFE010000055.1 GCA_018884035.1 Candidatus Anaerobiospirillum pullicola | reverse complement strand
CAGCTGCTCCAGCATCGAAAGAGTGCTTTACATGCTCTGATGCAGCGCTTAGAGCAGAACATGCAGTGGCACCTGCAGCAGTCATTTGAGAACATCTCCAATCAAGAAAAGCTCTTGCTGCAGCATGCGTTCTCGGATCTCATCAATGCTGCTAACCAGCGCTGGTTTAATAGCATGCGCTCCCTTGAGCACTTTACCTCGCGCTTAGATAGATATGAGCAGCGCCTCAGTGCCGCCGTGCACTCCTTACAAAACGTTAAAGCTCTAGAAACGGCTGCGCAGCGCTTAGCGCAACTCCAGCAACGCTTACTCTTAGGCTACGCCACGCTGCAAAATATGGTGCATACGGCGAGCACCATCTGCTCTAACCTTGAGCAGCGTTTACAGGAGGCTATGTCCCAGCACTTAGCACGGGCGCAGCGCGCATGGCAGCAAAACTACCAAGCTTTGCAGCTTAACTACGAGCAGCACTTACAGCCACAGCTGCGGCAGATGCAGACAAAAGAGACCCTGCTCTATAGCAAGCTCTTACAGCTCAATCCCTTTTACCAGTTAGATCACGGCTGGTCGCTGACCACCATTGATGGTAAGCACAGCGTGGCAGCGGCGGACTTAAGTGAGGGCAGTGAAATCATTACTTTGCTAAAAGGGGCGGAGGTGCACTCTACGGTTACGCAGATTATCCCTAAAGAGCATGTGGCGCGCGAGGAGAGTGTAGCTGTGGCTACCACCTCTGGTGATGAGGGTGGTGATGATAAAGCAGCAGCTCCACCTGCGCTCAAGCAGGGATGCTCATGTGCGGCGTTTGGCGTGACCAACCTTGAAGTAATGAGTAAGGTTGATGTCCTCTCCACCAAACGCCTAGTAACGCCTAAATATGAGCCAAAGACAGCGGATCGAACAACGCCTGCAACTTGAGGTAAAACTCAGGGTTAATGGTCGCCAGCAAGCTGATGCTTTCACTAAAGCTCATAAAGAAGCACAAGAGCAGCGACACCACGCACACCAGCACTAAGCTCACATAGACCACACCACGATGCATGCTCGCATCTGAGCGCTCACCTGCCGGATCAGAACACGACAGCAGCATCACCGCAATAAAGGCCATTAAGCCCAAGACCGCACTACTGCCCACCATAAAGCGCAGCTCTAAGCCAAACTGTGCCATGGCAAACAGCTGCGATAGCGGTACCAGCACCACCCAGAGCACAAAGCTCAGTGTAATGCTCTGTAAGAGCAGCAGCTGCGGTGCACTAAAGGCTGGTGCCTTGACACTACGCCCTGCTGCCAGTGCCTCCTGCCATGCATTATGCTGCGTCATCACGCGGCGTAAGCGACGTACTAAAATCACCACTACCGGCAATACCCACAGCAGCGGCACACTCAGCAAGCCAAAGTGCGGTGCAGCAGGTAAATTGCCCACAGTACTGGTTACCAGCTCCACATAAGGGAACGAGCCACTGAAGACAAAGTCCTGACCCAAGAGCGCAAACAGCAGTAACTGCCATAAGCCTAAATTAGTCGGCAAGGTCGCATGCAGGTTATCGTGGCTACCCAAGAGTAAGGAGCTACCAAACTCCAGCACCGAGCCAAAGCGACTGTAATTAGCCCACAGCGTCAAGCCCATGCCAATGGCAAAAGGAAGCCAAAAGGCTACTGAGGCCACGGCCTTATCCTTACTGGAGGCAGGGCTTAACCAAAAGAGCACAAACATGGGCACTACTAAGGCCAGTGTTGGCAGGAAGATGCTCGGTAAGGCATTGAGCACCAATACCACAGCGAGAGCGCCAAAGATCATTTCGAGACACCACCACCATGGCTGGTGGAAGATCTTCTCTTGCAGCGCCCGCCCCATTGCATGCCACTTCTCTAAGACTACGGGCTCTTCTGGGGCATTGAGGTTAGGTAAGACGTGATGACCGGTGCGCCGCGACTTTTCAGCTGCTTCCAGCCGTGCTTTTTGTACCCGCAAGCGCTCAACGTTATCATCACCAGGATAGCGACCGGAGACAAAGTGTGCTAACGAGAGCATACAGGCAATAGCAAAGGCCCAAAAGGCAATGCCGGTTAAAGCCATGAGGCTTTGGTACTTAAAGGCCAGAAACAAGAGCAGTAAGTGGCAGGACGCAAAGAAGGCTAATTTCGCCACCACAAAGAGCAGTGGGTTACAGCGCATGGTCAGCACCCGCAGCAAGCGATTGCTCACCACATACAAGGCCAGTAAGGCGTAAACCTCGGCAATAAAGAGTGCTAAGGCCATGCTGGGGGCCTTACCTGTCAGCAGGTACACAGGCAGATAAATGCTGAGCAAAGGCGTCCAGCCTGCTGCACTATAGTATGTGCCCTGATAGTAAGCGCGATCCCACAGGTACTGCACCTGCGTACTGGCACGTAAGGATGGGTCGTAGACGTTACTGAGATGCTCTAAGCGTGGGTCAGGCGTAAAGAGCAGCTCCATTTCGCCACGTAAGAGCGCATGTAACTGCTGGACGTAAGGGTCAAACTCTAAGCGCTGATCCTGTCTCTGGGTAATATCGATTAAGAGGCTCTTATCAGGGGTAGTGTAAAGTACGGTGCCTAAACTTTGACTCTGCCAGCCAGTCACGGTAGCAACCTGTGGACGCAGCAAAGCAAAGAACAGCACCGCAAGGATTAACTGTAGGAGCAGGATGCTGCGATTGAGGCCCTTATACCATGCGCCCTCAACCACGATCTTATGCTGTCTAATGGCACTAAAGCCTAAGGCGTACACCAGACCCGCTGCTGCCCACAGCAGGATAACCCGCAAGAAGGAGGCATTAAGAGGTGGACGCTGGTTAATGGTCACATCCGTAAGTAAGAAGCCAGATTGTAAGCCCTGGCGAGCAAAGGTCACGACTATATCGTGCACCATGCCCCGCGCCGGAATGTTGATAATGACCTTACTGCCACTACCGCCATCAGTAGTCATGGCAAAGGAGGTGAGAGGATAGACCTGCGCTTGCTGGGACTCATCACTGATACTAACCGTGCCCCGCACTAAGGAGCGTGGGCCCATGGCTGCGTGCAAGGTGAGCGTGCGCACATCTTGGTTGATGCCGGTGAGGTTTAAGGTCGGGCTCTGGGCATTGATGATCACACCGGAGCGCTGTAGCTGCGCGATCTGTGGCAGAGGGATAGCTTGCTCGGTATAGCGTGCTGAAGAAAAGAAGATGGTATTGCTGTTAAAGCCCACCAACTCGATGATGATAGCCAGCACCAGCAAAAGCACCGCTGCAATGATGTGCTGCTTAGGAAAAAGCAAGCTATTGCTCTGTTGCAGGCGGGAAGCCCCTAAGCTGGCGCCCATCCCTGCACCCTGCTGCCACGCGCGCTGACGGCTCTCAGGGGTATTGGCACCGATATCACCCTCAGGGATGGCTAAGCCTCGCTGGCGGAGGCGCTGCTGCGCGGCGCGCATCCGAGCGGTAATAGAGTCACGCTCACCTAAAGGGCGGGAAGAACTCGCCGGTGCAAAGGACACCACTGTCTGCCGGTTAGCCTGAGCACTGGTACGGCTTACGCCATGGCCATGAGAGCGCTGTGCCTGCACACGCGGTGACGTGGCATACTGCCGACGGTGCTGGCCTGTAGTTGAGGACAGAGCATGGGCACGTGAGGTAGTAGCAGCAACGCTGCGCTTTAGTAAATTATGACCAGAGCGATGGGCTTGCTGCATAGCTTTTTCTACCACCAAACCAACTAAGCCAAAGGGAAAAGGGCGCCTACTTCACTGTAAAGAGTAAGTTATCTCAGCAATGACGAGGCGGTGATGTGGTAGGGCAACATTCCCTACTTCGAGATGAACGGTGCAGACGATCCTGCCCCTATCTTAAGCTGAGCCACGCCTGCTTAACTTAAATACTGACAGCAAGATAACACAAGGCTGTTAACCAAGCTAAAAACGGGCCCCTTTCTCTGACGGTGCTGGGGGCCCCGTGTCACCACTGCCTGTGAATAAGCTGCGGGCATAAGCTGTTTCTGCTGTACGCCTCTCAACGATAGCCACTACACTGCAGCTTGATATGGGGCACGCTCAGCTTTAAGGTCATCGTCTTATCCTTGAGTTTTTGTCGCCAGTAGCTCCCCTCCGAGGTAAAAGCCGTATCTGAGCGCTTGGGGAAAAATCAGCCGCAACGCCACGACGGCTGCACTTACGCCACACCACCACATCCGATCGTGAGGAGGTCTGGGATAATTTCGATTTGGCTTAGCAACACAGGGGTTAAGGGCACAAGGCAAGGCTATCTCGAGATAACCTTGAGCCAGAATTGGGGTTCTTGACCTTATTTTGACCATAAGCCACATGCTTTATCCAAGATCTACCTTGAGATAGGGCTCATGAAAAGCCTTGTTTATGGGCTTGGTAAAAATGAACTTAGATCTTCTCATGGTCGGCCCCCTC
>JAHLFE010000054.1 GCA_018884035.1 Candidatus Anaerobiospirillum pullicola | reverse complement strand
TCCACAAAGCCCCCATCAAGTAGGGACGAAATATCCTTTCTTGAGTTCTTGGGAACATTATAACAGATGCTGATATTGGCCGCTTACATCCCTACGCTTACGCATAGGGAATTACGCGGCTTCGTTAAATCCGCAAACCGCTCTTGTTATCCCTCGTGTAAGCTCAGGACTTAGAACTTACCTACCTCTTGATTTTATCAGCTCTGCAACAGTGATAAACGACAACGTGTTTTTGTTGTCTGACGGTGATCTTATTGATTTAGCTGTCCTTTCTTCGCACATGCATGTTTGCTGGATGCGGCTCACCAGTGGGCGCTTAGGGCTAAGTTACCGCTACTCCCGCGACTACACCTACAACACTTTTATCTGGCCTGAGCTTACCCCAAAGCAGCAAACGGCGCTAGAGAAGCTGGCCCAGCAGATTATCGATTTCTGCAAGCAAGCCACTTCTGCCCCTAACAGCAATCTGACCTTGGGCAAGCTCTACAACCCTGAGTCTATGCCTGCTAAGCTCAAACAGCTGTTTGCTAAGCTTGACAGTGTCGTGGAGCAGGCTTACCGTCCAGAGCCATTCAAGGATGACGCTGAGCGTTTGTCTTTTCTGCTAGGGCTATACAACAAGCGCATCACTGAGGCTGCCTCTCAGGAAGCAGCCAAAGCCAATGCTCAAGACTCTGAGGAAGAAGAGGAAGAGCAGACTACAAAGAAGGCTAAGCGTACCCGCAGAGCCAAAAAAGCTTAATCACCTCTGCTCTGCGCTCTAAGCTTATTCACACGGTCGCCTGCAACAGATTACAGGCGGCCGTCGCTAATGTCGCTAATGATGGCTAAATCTCAGCCTCCCCTCACTGCCAGTTGCCACTACCTGCCACTATCAGTCCACGCACCACGCCCGCTCCAAAGGTAAGCCTTTAACCCTATACCGACTTTGGTTTATCGTCGTCCTGCACTTCCTCAAACTGCGCGTTCTCTACCTTCTTGTTCTCTTGGAACTTAGCTTTCATCTCTGCAATGGTAGCCTGACCTGCACGCTCATTTGGCTGCGGCACATCACCATACATCTCCTGCTGACGCGCCCGCTCCGCTTCCTCTTCTTCCTTACGCTGCTCACTAAAGGATTTGCCATACTTGGCAAACTCATGCTGCGCAAAGCGCGACTTGCTCCAGCGTGAGGACACCCCAGCAAACATCTGCTTGTGTCTGCTCACCGTCTGCGGGTTAAAGAACATCACCGCTAAGATAATGATGCCCAGTATATCCGTGATCACGCCAGGCACGATAAACAGAAACATCGTAAAAATCGACAGCGGGATAAAGCTCTGTGGCAGAGCACTATCGCGCAAAGCAGCGGGATCACCGGCCGCTGCCTCCTGTAACTCCGCTTGCAAGCGGGTAATGTTGTAAAACATGAGCCACTTGCTAAGCTTGATGCCGACGAGACTCACTACAATCATGACGACAATAGTGAGCAGGAAGCCAAAGTGCAGGCCCAATTGCACAAAGATGAAGACCTCTAAGACCGCAAATAACAACAGAAAAATCGAGGCCGCTGACAGCAGACGATTTACCATGGCTCTACCTTCTCCCCACAAGCCAAATATCCACAAACCGTAGGATCACATCACAGTTCAAAGCTTAGCAAAATCACTCCCCCAAAGGATAAGTGCAGGCCAAAAATTCCTGAAGTTCACGGCTTATAATACACAAGCACCACGATAGCTCTTTGCCTTGAGCGTAACTTAAGTTAACAGGGCTTAAGTGGTCTTAGTCTTGGCAGTTGCAAAAGAGGATAAAACATGGCATTTGTGCGCTCACTTGCACGCTTAAGCCACGCTGACAGCGCGTGCACGCCTAAGTGGGGTTGTAGCCACTCTAGACGCAGCGGCAAAGGCGTTTACGCTCTGCTGTTGCTGCCGTTACTTTTACTGTTGACTTTCAGCTCAGCCGTCACAGCTGCAGATACCACCAGTGTTGCCAGAACTGCGGCAGTGCCTGCTGACGGAATGGTAGAGAGAGCACAGGGTAGTAATGCTGATGCCTTAAACGCTTTCTTTGGAGATGCCAGTGCAGAAGATGCAGCCGCCGCTACAGCCGCTGCAGCTACTGACACAGCCACTGAGTCTGCCCCTGCTATAGCTCCTGAGAACGCTTTTGCTAATACAGCTGAGACTCATGAGGCGGGCACCACCTCAGAGGCGCTAGAGGCGCTTGCCACTCCAGAGGAGCGCACCACTACCACTCATGACGCTGCTTCTGCGATCAGTGCATTTCGTTCTGCTGCCAGTAACAGAGACCGAGACTATGCGGCGAAATTTGACCTCTCTGCTCTAAACCAGCAAGCAAAACCTATTGCGACTGATAGCAAACTGCCTTTTCATCTGCACATGGAGCAGAAGGATAAAGAGCTAAATATCAGCTTTACGATCGATGGTAAGTCCTATCTCTACCGTGACTCGATTAAAGTCCAAGCTCTAGATAGCAGCCTCTACTTAGGAGCTCTCACCTTACCTCCAAGCGTCGAGCATAAAGACGCCTTAGGCATCTCACAGGTGTACTTCAATGAGGTACAAATCACGGTACCGATTAGCGTCGGTGAGGCCGGTGATCATGTACAGCTGACCTATCAAGGCTGTGACGAAAATGGTATCTGCTACCCACCACAGGCCGTGCGCTTGGTCTTAGAGACCGCTGTTGACAGCTCTGCTACTGGCACTACGACTCACCAGAGTATAACCAGTGCTGAGGGCGCCACAGGCAGCACAGACAGCACCACTACCGATAGTAAGAACACAACCTCTGGTCGTAACTTTACGGCTTTACCAGCTACTGACAGTCAAGGTGATGCTGGCATCGATGAGAGCGATGATGACTGGGGTGACTTTGATCTTATTACCCAAGAGTCGCAGTACTCCAATAAGCTGACGCAAATCATTGCCGACAACATCTTTATTGGCGTCTTATTAAGCTTCCTCTTAGGTATTGGTTTAGATCTCACGCCTTGTGTCCTACCAATGCTGCCGATCTTCTCGGCCATGATCATTGGTAGCCAAAAGGAAAAAGCTAAGAGCAAAGACGAGTTGGGCTTAACAGCAAATGAGCTCAATCCCCAGCCGTCCTACACCCGCTACTTTAAGCGCTGGACTGTCATCATTGTGCAGAACATTGGCTATGCGCTGGGATTGTCCCTCACCTACATGGTATTGGGCCTGCTCATGTCCATGCTCGGCGCGGGCTTACACTCAGTGCTGCAAAGTCCACCAGTACTGATTTTCTTAGCCATATTGTTACTGATCTGCGCTTTAGCCTGTGCTGGTGTAGTCGAGTTACGCTTACCGGCCCTAGTCACGAACCGCCTGCAAAAGCAGCTGAGCATCATTAAGACCACCAGCTTCTCTGGCGCCTTTATGTTTGGTGCCATCTCGGCGCTGATTGTGAGCCCTTGTACCAGTGCGCCTTTAGCCGGTGCCTTACTTTACGTGATGCAGACAGGCAACTTCTGGATTGGTGCGCCACTGTTCTTTGCTATTGGCTTAGGTATGGCCACGCCACTGCTCATTGTGGGTATCTTTGGCGCTAAGTTCTTACAGAACTCTGGCATCTTTGGTGACATCATCAAGCGCATCATGGTCGTAGTGCTGGTGATCTCGGCTTACTATCTGGTGCAGCACCTCTTAGGACGCCTTGAGCTCTTTATCACCATGCTGATGATCTACGTCGTCTTGATTTACATCGTCATCAGCATCTACACCCTCATAAGACGCCAATCCATGAACCTCATGGCAATCACCATTGTGGCGATCTTGGCACTGATTCCAACCTACTTCTCTACTGACGTCTTTGAATCGCGCCAAGAGCGAGTGCCGTATGCGGCCTTTACCCCGATCCAGACCGAACAGGCACTGGAACAATCACTCAAAGGTCAATACAGCTACGTAATGTTTACGGCGAAATGGTGCACCAACTGTAAGTTTATGGAGCGTACCATTTACTCACAGGAGGCCTTTCTGCGTAGCAGTAAGGACATCAATCGCGTAGTGGTGGACATTACAGACACCCGTAATGAAGAAACCACAAGGCTCATGGAAAAGTACCAGATCATTGGTGTGCCTTTTTACATGACCATTGCCCCTGATGGCACCATTGTGCACTCGCAGCTGGGACTGTGCGATGAGACACAAGTACTGCACTCATTAAATGAGCTTAAAGCCATGCAGGCCAGTGATCCTTCCTTTGCCGCCAAGCCACGGAGAGCTATTAGACCACCAATTACAGCAAGCTTACATGCGCGCGTCTCTGCGCAGTAACAGCTCAAATCCCAGCCGCCTGCGCTGCTACAACCAGACAGCGATGCTCTGAAGCGGCTGGCTCTGCGACGCTGACGCACTCTAACAGCGCCCGCACCAAAGCTTCTACGATAAGGCGGCTACAGCCATACTCTTAGTGGCCGCTACTATCAAGCGCTGGGTGGCTAATGCAAATGCCAATTCTCATGCCAATGATGGCTAATGCCAACTTTTGGGATCTACTCATAGTTGCGGTATGCGAAAAAGTAGCAGCGCCCTGCGATCAAGCATTGGTTCACATATGATGGCGTTTGGAGTGACCAACCTTGGAGTAGGGCTTGAGCCATAGCCACCAATCTCTGCGGAGAGCCAACTTTTGATGGCGCCGTCAAGCTCGAGGTTGTTGCTGCCAACGCTATGGGCAGTGCCATCAGCAGTAGCGGCCAAGAGTTGTCATAAGTGGCGGCAGAGAAGCTGACAAAGCGTGGCGGCAGAAAGGCTGGCTACTACGTCCTATCTGCGGCTAGACTGCTGTCACTACTAACGCTCCACTCAGAGTAAGGATTAAGTGCGGCGCGCAAGTGGCTACTACCAAGAGCAGTCTGCCCAGAGGTAAGCTCCTTTTACCACTACCATAAGCACGCAGCGTGATGCTACAGGGCTCAGGCGCTTTGGCTGCTACAGCTGAGCTGGCGGGGTGACGCTACTGCTACTACGGCTACGGCTACCGCTACTTCAGTCCATTAAGCCACTGACGCCACTACCGCTATTTACTACCAGCTCCCGCACTATTACCTTATTTCTGGGCTTTGCCCACAGCGCTCTAATCTTGAGGTTCGTTATGACCACCCATCAAAACAATGCGACTTCCGCAGCCCAGAGTAAATACGCCTACTGCTCAGTGCAGCACTCCCACAGTGAAGAGGTTACTCCTCCTCTGATCGTAGCGGAGCTCTCGGGTAACCACCAAGGCAAGCTTGAGAACGCTATTGCTCTTATGGACTTAGCCCATAAGTGTGGTGCAGACATGATCAAGATCCAAACCTACACCGAGGACTCTCTGACCATTGACTGCGACCGTCCTGAGTTTCTGCTCAAAGATGGCTTATGGAAAGGCAACACCTACTACGATCTCTACAAGAAGGCAAAGACCCCACGTGAGTGGATGGAGCCTCTGTTTGCACACGCTCGTGAGAACAGTATCTTTTTGTTTAGCTCGCCATTTTGTCAGGACGATGTGGACGTCCTTGAGAAGGCTGGCTGCCCTGTGTACAAGATTGCCTCTTTTGAGCTCAACTACCCACAGCTGATTGCTTACTGCGCCCAGACGGGTAAGCCACTGGTGATGTCCACAGGTTTAGCCTCTCTTGAAGAGATTGATGCGGCGGTACAAACGGCCCGTGATAATGGCTGCACTGATCTCACTATTTTGCACTGTGAGAGCCACTACCCTGCTGACCCTCGCACTTTTAACCTCAACACTATCCCTTTCTTTAAAGAGCGCTACCACTGCAAAGCTGGCTTATCTAACCACGCTATTGGCAATACCTTAGACATTGCGGCCACAGTGCTGGGGGCTGACATGATCGAAAAGCACTTTGCGCTGTATCGTAACAGTGGTGTAGATGCAGCGTTCTCGATGACGCCAGAGGAGCTCACGTCCTTAAAGCAGGAAACGGTGACTACAGCCTTAGCCTTAGGGGTGAAGGGGGTGCGCTTATCGCAAGATGACATGACCGCACGACAGATGCGCCGCTCGGTATATTTAACGCGCTCTTTACGCGCGGGTGAGGTACTCACTGAGGATGATGTGCGTATTATTCGCCCATCTTGTGGCTTAGAGCCATATCGCTTACCACAGCTCCTCGGTAAGCGTGCTACCCACGATTTGACGGCACCACTGCCATTAAGCGCAGATGACTTTGCCTAAGGCAAACTAAGGCGGACTCAGGCAAGCACTGGCGTAGCGAGCAACCTCATGGCAGTGCACGTGAGGAGCATCTGACTTAAGAGCTGACAGAGTTTAAGGCCAGCGTGTGTGCCCAACCTTTAAGAACAGCACAGGCTCACCTGCACCATTCATCTTACGGTGTGGGATGTACCCTCACTTAACCTTGCAGCCGTCAATGATGTGAGCACTTGTTCCTTACGGTCTTTACGGCCTCTGAGGCTCAGAGCGTCGCCCAGCGCCCGCTAAGGTGCTTTTTATGGCCCAAGCAGCGTCAGCAAGCACAGAGATGACTCTTAGTACTCTAAGAGCGCGCTGGCGGCGAAACGACGCTGTTTAGCGTCTTAGCGTCAGGGCTGTCAGAGCGGCGGAGGCACTCCCTACAGCGCAGAGTATTGGTGGCAAGCGGTGCTTTTGGCAGCGACGGTGACACAAGGGGCACGAGGCGCGCATAACGCTGTGGGGAGCACACCATCAAAAGGAGTACAGTCTTTAGGGCTGAGTCTCTAAGGTTAGATGACGGGATTTATGGTTCTCTTCAGATTTTGGTGGATATGGCACCAACACTACTCCAAGGTTGGTCACGCCAAACGCCATCATATGGGGCTCCTTGCTTGATCGCAGGGGCGCTGCTGCTTTTGGTATCCACCAAACTCTGAGCAGAGCCGGATTTATGGCAATCATACTTACCACACCTTAAGGTAGGCTCAGGTTCACCTGCACCTTTTATCTCGAGGTGTAGGTTGGTACCAGCACTCAACCCTGCATCCGTCAGTTATTATCACTCATTCCTAACGGCCCCCCTTAGAGCACGAGCATAGTGACGGCTGTGGTGTGAGGTAACTTCAGGTGGCGGCAGCCAGAGCCGATCTAAAGGAGAACCTGCGGACACGCTTAGCTCAGCAGAGTAAATGGCAAAGCTGACAAAGCACAAGGAAGCAGCAGTGTTTACCCCAGAAACTCAACAGGCCGTGACCATTAGTCTGATCACAGCCTGTTGCACTCCACGTCAAGTAGAGCTCTGCTCTACCTGAGCATTACTTAGCGGCGTCAGCGTTAGCGTCAGCACCAGCAGCGGCATCGGTAGCAGCAGGCGCTTGCTTAGCGTCGTCGACTGGTGGTAAAACCTCAACCAGCTCGATGTCAAAGACTAAGGTCGAGTTTGGCTTAATGAGGTCGCCTGCACCTAACTCACCATAGGCTAAGTCAGCTGGGATAAAGAGCTTGGCCTTACCGCCCTCTTTCATCAGCTGTAAGCCCTCAGTCCACCCAGGAATAATGCTGCTTAATGGGAAAGCGATTGGATCGGTCTGCTCATCAAAGACCTGACCGTCGATGGTAGTGCCCTTATACTTAACACGCACCACATCATTTGGAGTTGGGGTCTTACCCGTACCTTCTTCGATGATCTGGTACTGTAAGCCCGAATCAGTGACCTTAACGCCGTCCTTGGTGGCGTTTTCCTCTAAGAACTTCTTGCCGTCATCTAAGTTCTTTTGCGCTGCAGCCTTTTGCTTCTCTTCGATAGCAGTACGCACCTTTTCATCTAAGGCCATTAAGGTCTGCGTGATCTCCTCTTCGTTTAAGGAGGTATTGCTACCTAAGGCGTCGATAAAGCCCTTAATCACGAGGTCATTGTCCAAGGTGCCAATAAACTCGCTTTGCTCACGCTGCATGGCGGCGATGTAGGTACCAACGGAGGCACCTACAGAGTAGGAGACCTTATCCTCAAAAGGGCTTTGTGCACTAATGGTGGCGGCGTTAGCTCCAGCTACGGCTTCACTAGTATTAGACGCAGGAGCGGCAGTGGTAGTGGAAGCAGCAGCGGTGCTAGAGTCAGCAGCGGTAGCCTTGGTATCGTCACCACAAGCGGTCACAAATAAGGTAGCAGCGGCCAAAGATAAGGCCAGATAAGTCTTCTTCATAAGCGATTTTGGGCCGAGCGACTGCTCCTCCCCCAAGTTAACGAAAAAACGAGCCTACACACCATCAGCGCAAAAACTCTAAGACCATGGGAAGCGCTATGGCCAGAGGGATTACGAGGTGTGATTTGGCCCCCTATGCTAGGGAGCTAAAATTAGCACAAGCATAGGGTCGATGCAAAGTCTAATTGGGGCGCACTATGACAGCACTAAGGCAAAGGGCTACCCCAGCGCAGAAGAGGGGCAAAATAACGCAGAGGGCTACCCTGCGCCTGTGGTGTGACGTGTGGAAAAACAAAAAGGAAGCTGCGGCCTTATGGGGCTATGGTGGCAACGGTTGTGGCAAGCCCGATTCGTGGCATGCAGCCTATCTCTTACCTGATGTCGTCGCATTACAGCCGCTTACTCTGGATACTGCATCCTAAGCCGCAGATACGGTATCACTGCTGTTTTTCCTGTCTCACCACTGCTGTGACTGCTACGCACAGAGCACTGTCCCTTAGCCACATGCTACTACTCACACCATCCTTTTCCCATCTTAATGGTGGCAAGATCACCCAAACACCACGCATGAGCGTAATGGCCTGAGACAAAGATCCTGAAAGTAAATCACATGGTGATATGTAATCGAGTCTATTTGTGATCTTTGGCTTATATAAGCCAAAAACATGCAATACCTACTTATCACCCACTAATCACCTTGAAGTAGGTGGTGATATGTGCCAATCAGAACAAACTCCGCATGTTTATCGGGTTTTGGTTTATGGCTGGGCAAGACTTATCACCTTACCACTTACTTTCAGGATGTAAGTACACCTCCGCTATGCTGCTTAACAGGGGGCTTTGCTTCAGAGCGCTAATTTGCGTCTCTATCTCCAGAGGGATGCGCTTGTGACCTGTGAAAAGTAACCACACAAGCTGCCTTTCACTATACCATACGAGAGAAAATGGCTTAAATAAGACGTAAATGAGCACAGCACTACGCTAAGAGAGATAGTGTGTGCCAGCTGTACCAAAGTGATGACAGCGTCAGAAGCATCTTGCATACAGACTTCCGCAAAGATTAGGCTACTGTGGCGCTGCTGCATCAGCGTACAATGGGGGCTTCTTTACAGCTACTGTGCTTTGCCCTTACTCCCGCTAATCCTGATAAATATGCCCTTTGCCGCGCATAAAACTACTGTTACCCGTAACAGTACTTGCCATCCCTGATCGCTATTTGCCCCCGCCGTTACCTACACACCTTATCCCGCCCCAAGAGCGCCATAAGCCACTAAAAGCGGCCTAAACGCGCATGAAGTTAGGCTGCTAAGGGGTGGCTATGTTAAAATAGCGCTTTAGCTATTTGCAGCTTTGCCTTAGGCATAGGGCCGCATGGTGTGTTGTTGCCCTTGTAACCTAGCCTGAGGTAAGTTGTTAGTCGCATCTGGTAGCGGCAGGTGTAAAGTCGCGTGGCTTCAGATCCCGCGCCGCCTCTCTTAGCCTTACCTACAGTGGCGATACCAACAGTAGCGACCACATAGCACGGATGGTAGGGGACAGCCAATACCTGCAATACCCTAGAGTACAGTCCCACTGACCTTGACCGCAGTACTCATCTTGTGACCTTGGCACGCACATCGTGACCTCGGTACTCACCGTAGGATGCAGTATCACTCGTGCTCTTGAGGGTAAGTCACGCCGCCGCACCGCATGTTTCTGCGGTTGTGTTCGCCTGCCCCTTTTCCCTTTTTGCAAGGCCGTTACGGCCTTTTGTGCACTTTAGGGGATAACAGACGCGCTTTTTACAGGAGAGTGCCTGCCAACAGGTAGCGCAGGTCGCAGCTTTCTGCTGCTTCTCCCCAAGCGTCAACTGTACCTGTAACTGTAACTGTAACGTCAGCTGTAAATAGCAGGGTGTACTGGCAAGTTTCCCGCTTCGCGCTTGTTCGCTTAAGCTCAGCGTCAGCACGCTTAAGGGATCACAACTAGAGAGCGGCGGATGCTTGCTATGACTGGTTTTCACAAGGACAATTCATGGCAGATCAGAGCAAAGATCCAGAGCAACAAGCCCCTGCAAGCGCAGAGACCAATGCCTCTGAGAGTAAAGCTGCTTCTGCTGCGGCCAGCCAACAAGCCGCAGAGAATCCTACCGCAGCTTCAGCAGAGGCTACTTCTTCTGACTCTGGAGCTGAGACGCAAGAAAATGGTGCTGCCAGTGCCACCTCTAGTGCTACCTCCGCCGACAACGAAGAGGCCGCACCGGAGTATGAGGGCGCTGTGCATGAAACGGCACCTGTGGTCAAATTAGAGGACGAACTCAAGCAATCCTTTATTGACTACGCCATGAGCGTGATTGTCGATCGCGCCCTGCCTGATGTGCGTGACGGCTTAAAGCCGGTACATCGCCGCGTCCTCTACGATATGTACGACCTCAAAATCTGGCACAACGGCCCTACCAAAAAGTCGGCCCGTGTCGTCGGTGACGTGATCGGTCGTTTCCACCCACACGGTGATGCTGCCGTGTACGAGACCATTGTGCGTATGGCCCAATGGTTCTCCATGCGCGCCCCTTTAATCTTTGGTCAGGGTAATTTCGGTAACCTCGATGGTGACGGCGCCGCCGCCATGCGTTATACCGAAGTGCGTATGACCAAGATCGCAGAGATGATGCTCCAAGACATCGATAAGGAGACGGTTAACACCTATCCTAACTACGATGGTAACGAGCAAATCCCTGAGGTCTTACCAACGCGCTATCCTAACCTGCTGGTAAACGGCTCCTCGGGTATTGCCGTCGGCCTTGCCACCAACATCCCACCGCACAATTTAGCGGAGGTGATCGATGGCACGCTGGCGATGCTGGAAAATCCAGACATCACCTTAGACGAGCTCATGACCTACATTCCAGGCCCTGACTTTCCTACCGGCGGTTATATCCTCAATTCCCCTGAGATCAAAAAGGCCTATGCCACAGGCCGTGGTCGCTGCGTCATCCGCGCCCGTACTCACTTTGAGCAGGACAAGCAGGGACGCACCACCATTTACGTCGACGAAATCCCTTACATGGTCAATAAGAGCGCCATCGTTAAGGAAATCGCCGATCTGGTGCGTGATAAGAAGATTGAGGGTATCGTCGAGGTTAACGACCTCTCCGATAAGGACAATCAGGTGCGCATTGCCATCGACTTAAAGCGCGATGCTTACGAAGAGGCGGTGTTAAACAACCTCTTTATGCACACCTCGATGCAGAGCTCGTTCTCCTTTAACGTCATCGCTCTGGTCAACAACCGGCCAAAGCAGCTCTCGCTTATTGAGATCCTGCAAGAGTTCTTAAAGTTCCGCCGTGAGGTGGTCACCCGTCGTACCGTCTACCTCTTGCGTCAAGACCGCCGTAAGGCCTTCTATAACGAGGGTCTGATCGTTGCCACCAGCAACATCGAGCGTGTCATTGAGATCATTAAGACCTCCGCTAATACTGATGCTGCTAAGTCTCGTCTCATGGCGGAGAACTGGTCAGGCAATCAGATTGTGGGGCTGATTGAGCTCGACGAGCGTGGCCAAAATATCTGCCTGCCTTTGGGTATTGACCCAGCCTGCGGTCTTCATGAAGTGGTCACGCAGCCTCACGAGTACACTTACCACCTCTCTGAAGAGCAGGCTAAGGGTATTCTCGCCTTACAACTGCAACGCCTCACCCACTTAGCCACTGATGAGATTAAGGCCGATTACAACGCCTTAAAGCGTAACATCCATGGCTACTTGGAGATCTTAAACAGCTCGCAGCGCATGAATGAGGTCATCCGTGAGGAGCTCATTGAGGCCCGTAATACCTTTAGTGACCCACGTCGCTCTAGCTTTATCGATGTGGAGGGCTATATCTCCAAGGCCGACTTAGTGTCGCGCCAGCCGGTCATCATTACCCTCTCGCATCAGGGCTATATCAAGTACCAAGACCTGTCGCTGTACAACGCCACCAACCGTGGCACTAAGGGCAATAATGCTGCCAAGCTCAAGGACGAGGACTACATCGAGACCTCGACCGTGTGCAACAGCCACGACACGGTGATGTGCTTTACTAACAAGGGCCGTTGCTTTGTCATCAAGGTCTACGACCTGCCAACCTCCAACAATCGCACGTGGCGTGGTCGCCCACTGCAAAACTTCTTCTCCTTAGAAGAGGGCGAGGCTGTGCGCCGTCTGCTGCCATTAAGCGCAGAGGTTGAGGCACAAGCCGATCGCACCTTTGTGGTCTTTGCCACCACCAAGGGCAATGTGAAGCGCTCCTACTTAAAGGACTTCCAGAGCCTCTTAAAGCGTGCTAACTCCTTTGGCGTCAAGGCCATTAACTTAGACGCTGATGATGAGCTTGTCGCCGTTGAGTTCTCGCACGGTGAGGACGACATCATCCTCTTCTCCTCGAATGGTAGAGCCTTACGCTTCTGCGAAATGGCCCAAGGCGATAAGATCGCGGCGGCGGTCGAGGCTGTGAAGGCCGCAGGTGATGCTGAGGGTGTTGATGCCTCAGGTGCCGGTGCTGATGCGGCGGATGTTGATGCAGACGTGGATGCGGATGCTGATAACGATGCCGATCTCGACACTGAGGGTGATGACGACACCATCTCCGAGAGCGAGCGTACCTCGCGCGAGATTGAGAGCTTAAAGCGCTATCTGGCGATTCGTCGCAGCGGTGGCGGTATCCGCACCCGTGGCCGTAATGCCGGTACGATTAAGGGTATCAACTTAGTCGGCACGGGTGCGACCTTAGCGGGCATGATCGTGATCCCTGAGGCCGACCTCCTCAACCCTAAGCTCAACTACATCATGATCACCGATAAGGGTGAGGGTAAGCGCGGTCACTTACTGTCCATTACAGGCAAGCGGCGCCGTGGTACACGTGGCATTTCCTGCTGCTCGGCTCTGGCGCGTAGTGAAAAGGTAGTGGGTGTGATCAGTGCCCATGAGGATTCCGATTACATCGTCTTCTCCAATAACGGCAGCTTAGTGCGCTCGCACGTGGCTGATGTCACCGTGCGTGGTCGTGGCTCAGGTTACATGCGCTTTAAGCGCTTAGATGACGACGAGTACATCGTGGGCTTACAGGAGATTCCACCAGAGGTGGTGGCTGAGATCGATGAGTCGGCGCAAAAGCGGCGCTTAGAGGCAACCCACGGCGAGCTGAGCTCTGAGGGCGAGACCCCAGAGGAGCTGGCAGCGGAAAAGGCCTCAGCGCAGGAAGACTTATAGTCCTGACCGCTACCTTACAGCAGCAGTAGCAGTAGTAAGGAGTGAGTGCGCGCATAAATGACGGCGGAGGGGAGAGGTAAGGTAACGCCTCCCCTCTTCGCGATGCATGGTGCAGTTGAGTCTCATCTTAGCTGCAGACGGTGCACCATGATTACCCTCAATATCCGTCATTTCTGCAGTCTCTTGCTCCTTACAGCGCTTAGCGCGCTCTTCCCTAAGAGGTAGCGTTCTTTGTAGTTCATGCGCTGCTTGTTGTCTTGAGAGAGCTTGGTGACCGACCGCCGATCTCAATTACCTCTCTTAGAGGTAACACTGCTGCTTAATGCGTCTTGCAGAGTATCTGTCTACGCCCCCTGGCGTACAGGTGGCTCTGCTCCCCTTTTTCCTCGGCAAATGACGCCGCACGACATTTGACGCCGTAGACGCCAGAGACGCCATTTGCCTGACCTTTGTTTGTGTGTGGATAACAATGAGAGCTTGGAATTTTGGTGCCGGTCCTAGCATGATTCCGGTCGAAGTAATGCAAAAGGCTCAGGCTGAATTTTGCGATTTTGACGGCTTAGGCTTAGGCATCGTTGAGATGTCGCACCGCTCCGCTGAGTACATGAAAGTCGCTGCCGAGGCCGAGTCCCTGCTGCGCGAGATCATGGGCGTGCCAGATAACTACAGCATCCTTTTTGAGCAAGGTGGTGGTCGTGGTCAGTTCGCTGCTATCCCGCTCAATATCTTGCCAGAGGATGGCTTTGCCGATTACTTCGTCACCGGTCACTGGTCGCGTAGCGCCTACAAAGAATGCGCCGAGCGCTTTGGCGATGCCCGTCTGCACGAGTGCGTGGAGAAAAATAGCGCTGGCTATTACGAGATCGATTACTCCAAGATGAAGGTGACCCCAGGTGCAACCTACGCCTACATCTGCTTAAACGAAACCGTAAATGGCATCGAGATCTTTGATTTGCCTGATACCGGTGAGGTGCCTTTAATTGCGGACATGTCCTCGGACATCCTCACCCGCCCAGTCGATGTGTCGCGCTTTGGCGCTATCATCTTTGGTGCGCAAAAGAATGTCGCGCCAGCAGGCCTCACTGTTTCGATTGTGCGTAAGGATCTCATTGGCCATGCTCGTAAGTACTGCCCGTCGGTGTTTGATTGGGCGGTGCTTGATAAGCACGACAGCATGTACAACACGCCAAACACCTTCTCGTGGTACATGGCTGGTTTAGCCTTTAAGTGGATTAAGTCCATTGGTGGCACCACGGCCTTAGAAGAGCGCAATATCGCCAAGAGCAAGCTGCTCTATGACTACTTAGACAGCTCCAACTTCTACCGCTGCCAAGTAGCGCCACGTGACCGCTCGCGCGTAAATGTGGTCTTTAACCTCCAAGATGAGAGCTTAAATGCCGAGTTTTTAGCAAAATCTCGTGAGCAGCATCTCATTGGCTTAAAGGGGCACAAGGTTTTAGGCGGCATGCGTGCTAGTATTTACAATGCTATGCCATTAGAGGGCGTCGAGGTCTTAGTCAAATTCTTAAAGGAATTTGCTGACTCCCACCGTGCCTAAAACTGCACGTTAAGCTGATGCACACCGAGGCCGTGCTTACATGTAGTGTAGGGACGGCCTCTGTGCTTTAGGGCGGAGTAAAGCTCTGCTGTGGAATGACTGAGAATGTTTGCCCCCTTGTTCTCGAAGAGTATTTTCCCTTAGGTTATTGGCTTAGAATCGTCCTTTGAGGTGGGTTTAAGCCCCTTGATGCAGAAAAATGCTATAGAGCATCAAGCGTCGCTACCGCGACGTATCTTGGAGGTAGGTTAATGACCAGTAGCTGTGCTTACACAGGGGAAAGCACCCGCGAATGACTGGCTAATAGATGACGGCCTTTAGGTAAGCAAGCAATCGTGCCTCACCTAAGATAGGCTCAGTTTCACCTAAAGCATTCATCTCGAGGTGTGGGCAGTAACGCACTTAGCTTTGCATTTGTCACTGAGGAGATACCTCACTTCGCTGTAAGCGCTCTCTTGCTTTTTTGGGGCAGATTGCAGTCACTGCCGTAGGGGCCGTGCAATCGTTCCTGCTCTTCCTTTATCATAAGGGTAGATGAGTGGGGGCGCGGGCGCGTACTCGTGCTGCAGCACAGGCGTCAGTCTCATGGTGGTTGAGGCTAAGCCTGTATGGATCTGCTCTCAAAGAAAAAAGATTGGCTTTACCCCCGCCTGCGGGTAAAGAACACGGCTGTGAGTTGTTACTGTGTCAGCCCTTTGGGAGCACTCACCGCTTTTCACCATTACCACCACCATACAGGTAGATCGATGTTGGGATAGAGAATAGGAGCTGGCCATCATGAGTAATCAAGACCAAGACTCTCGCCTCAGCGGTAGTGGCACCACAGCCGTGTCAGGCTCCACTACGCCAGAGCAACAGCCAGCATCAGTATCAGCATCATCACCAAAGGTCGACCCTACCTCCCAGCGCGTGCAAGAGGCGAAAGCACTCAAAGAGCAAGCCGCTGCCGAAGAAGCCCGCCGTAAAGCCGGTATCGGTGTCTACGGCCGTGCCCCGCAAGTGGAAAAAGCCCAATACATCGACCCAAATGGCGATTACTACAAGCCATGGGTACAGAGCTATTCGCAGGGCGTACCTGAGTTTGTCGATACCCACCAGTTTGAAAACCTCGTCGAGCTCTTTGCCCAGACGGTAAAAGAGCACGGTCACGCTCCGGCCTATGTCAACATGGGCACCACTCTCACTTACAACGAGGTAAACGAGCAAGTACAGCGCTTTGCCGCCTTTTTACAGGGGGAATTAGGCTTAGGCCCAGGCGATAAGATCGCCATTATGCTGCCTAACCTGCTGCAATTTCCGATTGCCCTCTTTGGTGCGTTGCGGGCCGGTCTTACCGTTACTAATGTCAATCCGCTCTATACCCCACGCGAGATCAAAGGCCAGCTGGAAAACAGTGATGCCGTGGCCTTAGTGGTCATTGCTAACTTTGCCTACCATGTGGCCTCGATCATTAAAGAGACCAAGGTGCAGCACGTCATCGTGACGCAAGTGGGTGACTGCTTAGGTGGCCTCTTTAACTTTAAGCGGCGTCTTGTAAATGCTGTGGTGCGCTATAAGGGCATGGTACCAAAGTACGACCACCACGCCTTTGTCCACGAGTACTCATGGAATTGGGTGCAGCGCCGTGGTAAGAGCCTGTTGCCATCCTTTGCCGTACCACACATCCATTACGACGATATCGCGCTCTTGCAGTACACCGGTGGCACCACCGGCCGTTCTAAGGGCGCCATGCTCTCCCACGGTAATATCATTGCCAACATTGCTCAGGCCATGGGCATGTACCACGCCGTGCTCAAGGGCGAGCAAGAGACTATTTTGACGGTCATTCCGCTCTATCACATCTTTGCGCTGACCGTAAATCTGATGCTCTTTACCTACCTCGGCGCCAAGAACCTCTTTATCACCAACCCCCGTGACCTCAAGTCCTTTTCTCGTGACTTGCACGAGCACCCTGAGATCACCGCTATTACCGGCGTCAACACGCTCTTTAATCTCTTTTTAAACCACAAGGAGTTTCAGGATCTCAAGTGGGAAAACCTGCACTTAGTCGTAGGTGGCGGTGCCGCTGTACAGTCGGGTGTGGAGGAGCGCTTCTATCGTAAGACCGGTTTCCACATCTTAGAGGGCTATGGCCTCACCGAGTGCTCACCGCTGTGCGCGGTCTGCCCTTACGATGTAGAGGGCTATACCGGCTCGATTGGCTTGATTGTGCCATCGACCATTGCGCGCATTGTCGATGCTGATGGTAACGAGATTCGTAACCTTCAAGATGAGGGCGAGCTCGAGATCAAAGGCCCACAGGTGATGCATGGCTACTACAAGAGCGATGACAACAACGACATCTTTGATGAGGGCTATGTCCGCACCGGAGATATCGCTAAGTGGATGCCTGGTGGTTACATTAAGCTCATCGATCGCTTAAAGGACATGATCCTTGTCTCGGGCTTTAATGTCTTCCCTAATGAGATTGAGGACGTGGTGAGCCGCTTTAACCGTGTGCTGGAGTGCGCGGTGATTGGCATTCCGTCAGATCACACCGGTGAGGCGGTCAAGCTTTATGCGGTCAAGCGCGATCCGGCGCTGACAGCTTTAGAGCTAAAGCAATACTGCCGTGCTTACTTGACGCCATATAAGGTGCCACGCGTGGTGCAGTTTGTTGATGCCTTGCCAAAGTCGTCCTTAGGTAAGATATTGCGCCGCAGACTGCGTGATCTGGAGCGGCAGAATCAGCTCAATGCTGAAGATCAGCTGCTGCTGCTCAAGGCAGGCTTTGATCCGACGGCGGCAGATGCTAACGCCAAGCTCTTTATGCTCAAGAAGCAGGCGGAGAAGGATGCGGCGGCAGAAGCGCAAATCATGAGCGCCGCAGCGGCAGCGGCGCGCCAAGATATCAATGCTCCGGCGGCTAGTGCCATGGCGGTCGCGGCAGCGGAGGCCACTGCCGGAGATGAGGGCAAGGCGGCAGCAACCACAGCGCCAGCTCCACAAAAGAAGAGTGCAGGTGCTTTGGCTTTAGAGCGCTTGATGTCCTCAAAGGAGGGCTTAGATGCGGCTATTGCCACGCCAAATATTCACCACACTTTTGCTACGAGCAAGCTGGTGTCAAGCGCCACGGATTTGCGTGAGCATTTAGCCTCAGCAAAGGCCCAGAGCGCAGCTAATGTGGCAGCTACAGCCAACGCGAGCCCCGCAACTAAGCCACCACAAAAGGCCAGTGCGACAGCAGCTTATCAGGCGGCAGCGGCTGTGGCAGCAGCGGAAGAGGCAAGCACGACTCCGGTAGCGGCGGCGCCTGCCCCAACAGAGACGGCAGCACCGGCAACTGACACGGCAGCAGCTGACGCTGCAGCAGTTGCTGACACGGCAGCTACTACTGACACGGCAGAGAGCAAGCAGCCACCGCAATAGTAGGGCAGAACTGGTGTGCGCTGCCGATAGGTGCAAGCTTACCTGCACCATTTATCTCGAGGTGGAAACTGTTGCCATTACTCACCCTGCCTTCCCTGCAGAAGCCAATCCCACAGGAGCTCTCTACCTCCAAGCGGTGTTTTACCCTGAGAGCAGGTGTTTGCGGCGGCGCTACTTAAGATCAAGCGCCATAAGGCGCTTGTGAGTTGACCGCGCGGAGAGCTGCGCTGCGTCACTGGCACAGGGAGTAAGCTTACGGCCTGCAGAAAAAATTGATCCTTGCGATTTTTTTGGTGCTGACGGCGCGCTCCTCGAACGCTAAGGCGCTGCCCTGCAGCGCGCAGCTTCTAAGACACAATGCTGCTGTACACACAGCTCTACTAGGCAGCAACACGATCTGCCAC
>JAHLFE010000053.1 GCA_018884035.1 Candidatus Anaerobiospirillum pullicola | reverse complement strand
TGGGCTCTCCTCAGAGTTTGGTGGATGTGGCTCCAACACTATCTCAAGGTTGGTCACGCCAAACGCCATCACATGGGACTACTGCTTGATCGCAGTGGTGATGCTGCTTTTGGTAACCACCAAACTCTGAGTAGAGCCAGAATCTGTGGGTATAGGCTCAAGCCACAGTCTTAGGTGGTTGGGCTAAAGGCCAGTGCTAATCAGCAATTAGCCGTACCATTACCTCCTAAGCGACCCACAAATTCTGAGTAGAGCCAAAATTTCCATGCTTAGAGCTCTCCACAGGCCACGCTCTCCCCCAAAGCAATGCCGCGTAAGCGCCTTAAGGCGGTGTAAGGACACAGCAAAGGAGCTATCGCCTTGGTAGCTGCTGCTGCTGCTCTAAAGATCTGTCCTGAACACCACCCCTGATGTTGTAGCTTAAGCTGCTACTTACGAAGCAGGTGCTCATGACCACAACGACACAACCAAGGATTAGCCTCCAGTGAGGCTCTGTGAGCAACTGCTTTTACCAAGCTCAGTGCTGGCACGCAGCAACGTACTCGCTGTAAGACCGCCAGCTCCGCATTGCTTACGGGCTGACAGCCTTGCTTCAGCGCTTGCAATATCACAAGCGCTCCCACCACCTCCTCATCCCCCTACTGCTACTAATGCCTCCTCCTCCTCCTCCTCCTCCTCCTCGAGCACTTTCTGCTTAATCAGGGAGTGATTGCGGCATCTATTTGAGAGGCGGTGTAGGACGCAACAGATTTTGGCGGCCGTGCTGCTCTAATGGATGTAAATGCAGCGCTGGCAGGCTCTTAATGACCTGCACCGATTCTAAGGACACCGTCACTAAACGTAGGATCAGGTTCAAGATATAGCGCTCGTCTCCCTTCTCCGTCGCCATATCGTTGTAGTCCTGAACAAGCTTCGAGACCTTATCTTGACTCACCCCACAGCGCTCCACTATCCAGTCAAGCGCTGACTTCTTGTTCACCACGTAATCCTGCGCTTGCTGCGGTATGGCGCTAATAGTGATGTCCTCGTTGTAGCGAATCACCGTCTTGTCTCTACCGGCATTACCACGCACGCCCTTGATCTTGCCATACTGCAGCTGCTGCACGTAGTACGACGGGTGTTCCTTACGCTGCTTGATGATACAGCCGCTGTAAGGCGCCACCTGCTCATAATCCACATGCAGGTGTGCTAAGGTGCGCCCCGCTTGGACAAAGGACATAAACTCCTCCCACGTGGCCACACGTGGGATGCGGGCTAACTCTCGATGCAGGTTAGCATCGTAGTTTTCGCGATATTCAGGGCTGTGTAACAGGCCGTAAATGTAGTAAAAGACGGTATCGGCATCGATCTGCGCCTCATGCTCAGGGTAAGCCTCCTTAAAGTGCTGTAGCCCCTCAAGGCTTAAGGCATCCATGCGCACATAGCCGTTTTGCAGCACGCCACCTACTTGTAGAGCAGCCTTGCCCTTTTTGCTGTCCACTGGGTAGTAGAGGTAGCGTGGCAAGCACTGATTGTTGTCGATCACGCCTAAGCAGCTAATGGTGTCGGTCATCAGGCAGCTGAAATTGACGTGCTGATCGACGCCCGTGCCCATCACCGTAATGGTGAGGTTTGGCATTCCCTCCTCAGGGTAAATAAAAGGCATCTGGTAGCTATTGGACAGCCACAGGCGGTCATTGTAGAGGAACTTCTTCACAAAAGGACGATACAGCGACTCTACTGCCTTGTGTGGGTCAAACGGCTCACTGCGCCTGCCCCGCACAAAGTTCTTTTCCAGCTCCCGCTCCCATTTGATGCTGGAATCATCTGTGGCGTGTTTAAAGCTGTGCCCTTGCGCCTTGGACTGCTCGGCGCAGTCCAGCTGCTGGTTATAGAAGGTGATGCAGCGACTCATCTGTGCAGCCAAAGCCGGACGTGAGGTACTAAAAGACCACGCATCACGGCTGGTCACCGTTCCCCGAGAGAACGAGGCGAATAATCCCTTCTCCCCCGTAAGGTTCTTGCCATCCACCGAGATGAAGTCAGCAAAGTCAGTGCGGCGCTGATTAAACCAGTCACCGAACTCATCTGGGATGATTATCCTAAAGAGCGAGTCATCCCCCTGAGGAAACATCGAACCCAGCTTTTGCAGGTAATCAAGTTTATCCTTGAGATTTAGACCGTCAGGCACCTCACTGTAGAAGATCTGCCCTTGCTCCTTGGCCCTGCTGTTTTTCACCAGCAGGGTAATCGCCACTGGCGCACGGCTGCCGGAGCCAAAGATCTTACCGCCCTCCTTTTTGATATCTGCGCCCAGCACATGGCCATTACCCTTAAGGTGGAAGATGTAGATGGCTGCAAACTCCTGTTGCAGGCTGCGTCTGATGCCTGCACCGACTGTGTTTTTAAGCCAACCAGCGTTCATCACAAAGCACAGCACACCATTATCGTGTAAGCGGTCAGCAGCCCAGCGAATGGCTCTAATGTAGGAATCATAGAGGCTGTTCTTGTTGGCCACATTACCAGCCTGTGCCCCAAAGGTGGCAGCGATGCGTGCATCCACCTCTGGGTACTTGTCGTTTTGGTTGTCGTCGCTGTGGCTATCTTGGCCTACCGAGTAAGGAGGGTTACCCATGATCACGCGCAGCGGCTGTTGCTCCACCTGTTGGCGGCGCAGCTGATTTACAAAGAGCGCACTACTGCTGTTGAGGAGCTCGCTGACCTCCCCCTGCCTAAAAGTGTCCGTGAGGGACATGACCTTATTAGGACGGTAGTTGTGCACGGGCAGAGGGTGCCCATGAATCTTTTGATAGCACTCAAGGAACACCGCCTCAATATTGAGTGCGGAGATGAAGTAAGCCAGCGGCAGGATCTCAAAGCCATGCAGCTCGTGCAGGTACTTATCCTCAAGGCGCTCCTTGCTGATAAGCCCGCTTTGCATTAAGCGGGTGAGGAAGGTACCAGTACCGGCAAAAGGATCCAGCACGTGCACCTCAGGACTTGTAAACGAGGTCGCAAAGTAGCGCTGCAGTACCGACTCTACTGAGTGCAGCATGAAGTCAACCACAGGTACTGGGGTGTAGACAATGCCGTACTTGTCTTGCAGCTTGGGGAAGGCTACCTTAAAGAACTGCGCAAAGAGCTCAATGATGACGCTCTGGCGCTCAGCAAAGGTGGTGAGGCTACTTAAGCGCAGGTTAATACCCTCATAGAACGCCTGTAAGTCCGCGTTAAAGCGGAGACTGTCGTGCTGGTCTAAGTTGCTCAGCAGCATGGAGAGCGCTTGGGAGATGGCGTTGTGGGACATAAATGGATAGTCCTGAAACAGCGCCTCCAATACGGGCCTAATGACCAGATACTGCGCAACCAAGTCCTCGATATCTGCATCGCTGAAGTTTTGCACATTGGTCGCCACTTCAAGCTCGTGCTTAAAGGAGGCGATAAAGTGCTGATGCAGCGGATCATGGGCGGCTGCAACAAAGAGCTCTTTGACAGAGCCCACTTGGCGGGCGCAGAGGCGCCCGACATCCTGAGCCCAGTCCGTCCACTCATGTGCGGAGCCAAACTTCTGCACTAAGGTCAGCTTGATATTGCTGACGAAGTTGAAAATGTACTCCTCATAGGCCGCGATCTCCTCGGCTGTGACCTCGAGTTCCTCCCAGTTGACGTACTCACCTTGAGAGGAGTTAATGCGGCTGGCTTGGGCTAAAGCGCGCACGCTGCGTGGTAAACGCGAAGCACTGTGCCGACGGCGAGAAATGAGATCTTGCTGACAGGAGATGATCTCAATGTGTGCTGCGTCGAGCTTGTGGAACTTACCGTCTACTAACACCCGCTGTGGGTTTAAGGACTTCAAGGCCGCAATCACCTGCCACACCACCTGAAACTCATCACTCTGCGCCAGTACCTCTTGCGGAGCATCGCCATTGGCGGTGACCACAGGCACAATGACATAGCCCAGCTTCTTGTTAGGCGCAGGGCGCATCACACGGCCGATGATCTGTGCCACCTCAATTTGCGAACGGCGAGGACTATTAAAGACCACCGCATCTAAAGCAGGCACGTCTACCCCCTCTTGCAGGCAGCGGACATTTGTCAGCACCTTGCAAACGCCAGCAGGCACCTCCGCTTGCAGCCACTCCAGCTTTTGCGTCTTGGTCAGCGCATCCATGTGGCCATCGATGTGCTGGCAGTCGATGGTCAGTGGGTGCTCGGCAAGATAGCGCTGCTCGTTTTGCCAAAAGACATGCTGACCTGGTAGAGACTGAGCTTTTGGCGCTAACACTGAAGCTGGTGCTACCCCAGCCTGCGCCGCTGCAGGCAGATGCTGGCTTTTCTGCCACTGCACACAATGAGCATTGATATAGTGGCTGTAGCGCGCTACACCCTCAGACCAAAACTTAGCAATCTGTACCGAGCCTAAGTGGCCCTTAGTGTTACGACGCTTGGAGGTACGCTCACTGTCGATCATGGCAGCGTATAGCAGAACACGCTGCATTGGTTGCTCTCTTAAGCCTAAGCCGTACTTGTTGAGGGCTTTCCACACGCAGATAAGACGGGCTAAGTTGTTTTGCGAGAGATCGGAGATCACCTCTGGGGAGAGCAACGCAGTCTCATCGTCAGGGTAAGCCATGGTGTTTGCGCTCTCGTCCGCCCCAGAATTATCCCCCATCCATGTGCTTTCGCTTGTACATGAGGTTTCACCTGTCCATGCGGACTTCCCAGACAATGCAGACTCACTCGTCCATGCAGACGTGGTGCTTGCAGCGCCCGCCCCATGAGAGACAGCACCTGCACTGCGCAACGCAGAGACACGAGAGGCAACACCAGCCACACGCGCCCTGCTGTCAGAGGACTCATGAAATCCCTCTAACAGCGAGAGCATTGGCAAGTCACGGTCACTGTGAAGAGTGAGCTTGTCTTTTCGGCTCTCTAGGGAATACAGCTCTGGCGCGGCCACTGAAGAGACGATCTTGCCGTTTGCCGTTTGCACGCCACGGGCAGTTAAGCGCAGCTGTAAGCAGCGTGCTGGGCGCGCGGCATTGATCGCAGCCTCGGCCTGCACCTCAACAGGCTTTGGCTGTTGCGCCTGCTGCTGTTGCTCTGTTTGCGCCGCCGACTGCTTCTGCTCCTCAGTCTGCATCTGCTCCTGCTCTGGCTGCTGTGGTGCGCTCACGGCTGTAGCTGGCTCCTGCAATGAGTGACAAGTAGCAGCTACGACCTTAGATATGGCATCCTGCTGATCACGTGGGCTTAAGCCTGTAATGGCACGTGCATCAATGACCGGCACCAACAGCTTAAAGTCCACTAAGATGCCCAGCTGCACCGCCTGCGTAAAGGAGAGGCTGTAAAAGAGCGGGCCAAATATAGACTCGTCGTCCATGGAGTAGAGCGTCACTAAGTGATTGAGCTCCTGCTCCTTGGCCAAGACACCATAGACCTTTGGAGTGGCCGTCATATAGAGGCGCTTGCGGCCACGAATGAAGTCGGCATCATGGATACGGGTAAAGAAGCTCTCCTGCTCTTTGCCTACAATATCAGCGTTGTAGTAACCACCGACAGTGCGGTGAGCCTCATCACTGATGATCAGGTCAAAAGAGGCCATGGCGTGCTCATGCTGCGCCCGCGATATGACCTTTAAAGAGTGGTAAGTGCTAAAGACTGCGATGTTACCACCATCGTCATGACGGTGGATGTAGTCCTGAGCTCTTTGCACTTGGGAAGCTAAAGCCTGAGCGTCAGTGGTCGCAGCAAAAGGCAGGTCAGTGGCATTAAAGAGGAGGTCATCTTCAGAGAACTCCTCGCCCTCCCCCACCGCAGCAGACGCGTCCACAGCGTCGGCCGCAGCCGTAGCCTGCACCGAAGCCATTTTACTGGCCTTGGGCGAGAGTACGGTCGCAGAGGAGTCGTGGCCGACGGTGCGATCGGAACACACTGGGATAGCGATAAGTGGTAGCTCACTTTGCTTCAGCCATACCTGCATGATCTGGTTTAAGAGCGCAAGTGATGGCACCACAAAGAGGATCAACCCGCAGTGGGTAGTGAAGTTCTCAGCAATCTTTAAGGCAGTAAAGGTTTTGCCTGAGCCGCAGGCCATAATGAGCTTACCGCGATCGTGCTGCGCCAAGCCGTTAAGTACCGCCTCCATGGCGGCCTCTTGGTAAGGGCGCAGTTTATTTTTGGGGGCGCGGGAAAGCTGACCGGTATCGAGGAAATGTGACCAGTCCACAGCAAAGCGCACGAGGTCGGCAGTGGTGATGATATGGACAGGCTTTTCCTGCTCTTGTAACTCATGGCGGAGGTTTACTGACCACTCATTGCTGGTGGCAATTAAGATGCGGTAGGCAAAGCAGCTGCGACTGGAGTTGGCAAGGAAGGAGTCGACATCATGTTTAGTGATGGTAACGCCCTCTTGGTAGAACTTACACTGGATAGCCACGAAGGGCTGCGTGGCAAGCACTGGTGCTCTTAAAGCGGCGACGAGGTCGATGCCACAATCGTTAGTGGCGGTGTTGAGCTCAGGGTGTGCCTTGGCCCAGTCGGGGTAGAGTTGCACGAGGCTAAACTCTTGGGCGTAAACGGGATCAAGCTGCAGAGCTTGCAGCATTAAGCGCTCAAAGCTGGTGCCTTGAGCGCGGGTGTTGGCCGCTTGAGCGCGCATGGAGGCGAAAAGCTTTGCTAAGGCGTGGCGTTGCGCAAACTCGTCGCAGACAAAGCCCTCCTCTGAGCTCGAATCTGAGCCAGAGTCCACGCTCAAGCCAACACCAGCGCTAACGTCAGCATAAGACCACGTGCCAGTGCTGGAGATAGTGGTAGTAGTAGTAGCAGTGATGTTGTTGTTGTTGTTGGCGGTATTAACCTTGGTCTGAGCTGGAGAACCGAGAGTGCTCTGAGGTTGATGCATTTATACTCCTTACCCCTCTGGGGCGGTAGCGCTGTAAATCCAAGTTCGTGGTCAATAACCACCGTGCCTATATCTCTGCGCCAGAGCTCATAGCTGCGGTACTCACTTAAAGAGGGTGTTTGCCTGTAGCTGTAAGTCTCAAACGCACACAACGACGCTGCGTAAAACGGCGTCCCCATACAGTCAGGCTAAAAGCCAAGACTTAGGTTCATAACAGCGTCGTAAATATGCAGGCAAGTGGAGATATGGAGAGTGATAGGGGGTGATATTGACCACTAGCTGTTGTTTAAGGTTGTGATGAAAAGACGCGACAGCAGATACAGGTAACTGTTGCGCGGTGGCGTCTTATGGGAAAAGCACGCAGTAGCAGAGCGACGGCGAGGAGTGAGATGCCACCACAGAAGAAGTGGTGGCACGCACCGTTTAGCGGGGCCTTACTTGTGGTGCTTGCCCTGTTGCTGCGCGCGCAGCTCAGCTGCGGTCTTACGGCCTTCTGAGGTCATGTAGATGACGTTGTCGGCACCGAAGAGGGCTTGCAGGCAGCCAACGGGGCCTAAGGCCACGGCATCGCTAATAGTCAGAGGCCGTGGCTGAGGTTGAGGCTTTTGCTTTGGGGTAGCGCGAGCCTTGCGTGGCTTTTGCGGTGCAGGAACCTGCTGAGGGGCTAAGGAGAACTCGACGTCGTCGCTATCGCGCTCAAGGTCGCGCTTGTTATCAGAAAGGGACATAAAAAGCTCCTTTAGGGTTAGGGGAGGTGAGGGGTAATTGGTACGGGGATGTGACTTAGGAAGTGGCTTAGAAAAAGGCCGAGGAAGTGCGCTTACGAAGTTGAGTCTTCTGCGGTCTTGGGGAGTGGTTTGAGAGTGCGGCATAAGAGGCACAGCATCAGGGCTGTCCGGAGTAGCAGGAGTGCTAGGAGTAGCTAGAGAGGCTGCGGTGGCTACTTCTTCTTGTTTTTAGTAGGGGAAATAGGTTTACCGCCAGCGTTGACGTAGATGACGTTGGTGCACTGGAAGATGGCCTGTAAGCAGGCTTCTGGGCCCCACGTGACGGCGTCGACGCGTGGGAGGGGCTTGGTCGCCTGCTTTTTGGCGGAGCGTGGCTTACGTGGCTTTTCAGGCTCAGAAACCACCTGAGGCGTTAAGGAAAACTCGACGACATCGTCGTCGCGATCGTGGCTGTTATCAGACAGAGGCATAGGCTGACTCCTGCTTAAGGTTGGTAGAAAGGAACTTGGTACTGAGGTAGAGGTGTGGAGGTGGTGAGGGAGTGCGTTAATGGCGTCAGTGACTTTAGTGGCGTCTTAGTCATCTGGGGAGTGAGAATGGACGGCCCCTAACTCTTGAGCTTGCGGCTCCTGGTGGAATGCGAGCCTGCTGGCGCGTCGCCACTGATGTAGACGACGTTAGTGCACTTAAAGATGGCTTCGAGGCAGGCTACGGGGCCCATGGACACGCCATCGAGGCGTAGTAATGGCTTAATCTCCGGTTTGGGAGCAGCTGCGCTGGTCTTAGAGGGGCGAGGCTTTTTAGGCGCTGGCTGCAACGGCTGCGGGGTGAGGCTGAGCTCGATGTCGTCGCCGTCAGTGTTGGTGTGGTTGTTATCAGGAATGGGCATCGGCATCTCCTTTTTGGGTAGTTGTAGGAAGGCACGCGGTAGCGTCTAGAGCAAGGAGGCGGTATGGAGGCTGCGCAGGGGCGCGGGAGCAAACTCGGTAGCAGCTACACTAGACATACGTCATGAAGTGACGTCGGGGCACGACGCTTACAGGAAGAGGAAGAAGAAGAAGAAGAAGGGAGTAAAGTCAGAGGAAAAGTGGCGACTGGAGCGGCTTGAGAGGAGTCATAAGGAGCCTGTGCGCTTGCTATAGAGAAAGCGAAGTGAAGCAACAGCACCACAGGTCACACCGCACTACCACGCCCAGCGACCACCACAATCACGCCCCCATCCACAACCACGTACACGTCACAACCGCATTTGCACACCGCCAGCGTGTGCTTAACACCACTCTATCCCCTGCTTTTTGTGTAAAAGGCCCTCAAAAGTGACGCTTAACTACGTATCTAGGGTAGGCATATAGCCTCGCTGGCTTATTTATGCGGAAAAGAGACTCCAGCAAGACTGCCAAGAACAGCTCATGACGGCGCAACAAAGTATGACCATGCTGAGGAAAGGGCATAAAAAGTTAGAAAAACGCGGTGACAAGGAGCAAAAGCACCAATTTCACGTGAAACAACGGTGTTTTTTAGTGATTTTGTGAGGAGAGCGGGAGCTTTGGCATGGATTATGGCGTGGTGGGGGTAGCGGTTTTTGAGGCAAGGGATTAGTTTGGGGGTGGAGGGGACTTTTGGTATGGGGGTTGGGAACATGGTGCCTCACGGCGCCTTCCTCAAGGTAAGCAACGAATTACTTAATAGATGACGGGGTTTATGGCAATCATGAGTGCCTTTCCTTAAGGTAGGCTCAGGCTAGAACACCCTTTATCTCGAGGTGTAGGTTGTTGCCAGCATTCACACCTGTATACGTCAGCTATTAGATCCCCCATTCCTAAGCACAGCTTAAGAGGCACTCTCTGCGTTGCCACTCAAAGTAGGGCGCCTGAGGGCTTATCTCAAGGAAAGCACAGCATAAATGGGATCTCTGGCTCTACTCAGAGCTTGGTGGATGCCAAAAAGCAGCAAAGCCCTGCGATCAAACAAGGGCCTCCATGTGATGGCGCTTGACGTGACCAACCTTGGAGTAGTGTTGGCGCCATATCCACCAAACTCTGACGAGAGCCGTATCTACGTTGTCGCTCAAAAGCGCCAATAGACATTGCCTTTGCGTAAAGGCGCATATGGCCTACAGCCTTAAGCATTAATCGCAATCACCGAGGCCATGCGCCCCGTCACGTGCGCCTTACGGTACGAGTAAAACAGCGTGCTTTGCGCAAAGGTGTCAAAGCGGCCACCATACACATAGCCCACCGCCCCCGCTCTCTGTAATGTCAGCACCGCTAACTCGTAAATGTTGCACAGGTGCTTGCCCTCAATCTTGAGGTACTTAATCTCACCAAAAATCGGATCCTTTACCACCTCCATAATGGTGGTATCCGTCTTCATGTGCGTCTCCGGTAAGGACGCATCAAGCGGCGCTCCCATGGGGTTACTCAAGCTGCAAGACGGCGTCATACACGTCGTCACCGTAGTCGAGCTAACCTTATGCTCCTCTAAAGAAGCAGGATCAGGATTGGCTAAATTCACAGGGATTCGTCCCTGCAGCACAGCAGACGTACCCTCAATACTAAAAGCACTGCTGGCAATAGTAGGAGCCACCGATGGCAGCTCAGGGTTGACCACCATACGGTCAACAAAGGCCTCAGCATAAGGCGCATACTGCTGCACAAAGATGTCGCGCACATCATCACCCACCACAAACGAGCGGGGGCCAATCGCAGGGCCTAAATAAGTGACAATGCGCTCACGCTGCGCGCCAAGCCCCACCATTTTCTCTACGGCGTTAGCAATGATGCCTGAGGCAATGCCACGCCAACCACAATGCACTGCCGCAATAACCTGCTTTTCCTCATCACACAGCATCAGAGGTAAGCAGTCCGCCGTCATCACCGCTAAGGCCACACCCTTTAATTTGGTGACAATGCCGTCACAAGGAAAGACCTCTTGCTCGACGTTATTCTCGTCGACAATCATGACCTGATTAGTGTGGTTCTGATCCATAAAGCACAAGTGCTGAAAACCAAAGTCGTCACGCACCTGCTGGCGGTTACGCGCCACATTTAAAGGATTGTCGCCCACATGGTAGGCCATGTTAAAGCTGTCAAAAGGAGCTGCGCTCTGGCCGCCCAAACGTGAGGTCACAAAAGAGGTAAACGGGCCTTCGAAGCAATCGACGAATACGTAACGCCCTTTGAACAAAGCTTTCTGTACGGCTTCCATCAGCTGTTGAGACTTGATTTGTTCTATCTGCTGATCTCTATCACTCACGTTTGGAGTCCACTCAAAAGCTCCGTCGAGGCTACGGAGGAATACACTTGTCTCAAAGGCTACAGGGTAAGCGCTGTGCTTAGGTGCGCTGTTAGATTAGACAGGGCACAGTAAACATGTGCTGGAGCTGTAGGTTGCAGGCCATAACAACGGCGTGGTGCCTCGAAAAAAGCATAGCGACGTACCAGTTGCATAGTGGCTAGCACCAGCTTGTAAAGGAGTGATCCCGTGGCCACGGGTAAACAGACAAAAAACGAGTTTTTGTCTGTGTAAAAGCCTATCTTAGCTGTGAAAGGGGGCTATGGTGAAGCGTTAGCGTGTTTTTGTGAGCTGCTACGCAAGTCACTTGCGGCGTAAAAAAGGGTTTTGCCGCGTTGAGAGGAGCACGGGTCAACGCCGTCTACTGGGAGTGAATGGTGCTGAGAAGTAATTGCTCTAACCAGTGACGAATGCAGGGGTGGTGTTGGCAACGTCCACCACTTCAAGATAATTGGTACAGGTTAGCCTGAGCCTAACTTAAGTACGGATCGAGCATGGTTGCCATAAATTCAGTCAGCGATTAAGTCAGGCGTTCCTTAGCGACGCTAATAAGCTCCTTATCAGCAATCAGCCTACGATCACTACATCTACTGGTACTGGGAGTAAGGAATGGGTGATCTAATAACTGACGGATACAGGGTTGAATGCTGGCAACAACCTACACCTCGAGATAAAGGAAAGGGTGTTCTAGCCTGTGCCTACCTAAAGGAGAGGCACTCATGATTGCCATAAATCCCGTCATTAAGTAATTCGTTCCTAAGTACGTGCCAGCTCTTAAGCCTTGCCTAATAAGCCCCATGCTCGGCGTAATCTGCACGCAGCAGCTCAATTAAGTGCTGCATCTTTGCAGGAAGAGGCGCGTCAAAAGCCATGTGCTCACCGGAAACAGGGTGCTCAAACTCAATGTGGCTAGCATGCAGCGCCTGATGGCGGTAATTATTTAAAGCCGTATCCAGCTGCTCGCTGGCCCCTGCGATGTGCTTAATACGACGCCCGCCATACTGCTGGTCACCCAACAGTGGGTGGTGCAAGTAAGCCATATGCACACGAATCTGGTGCGTGCGCCCCGTCTCTAAGCGCAGCTTAATGCGAGTGTGCGCCCTAAAGTGCTCCATAACCCGATAGTGCGTCACCGCCTCACGGCCCATGCCCTCAGGCATCACCGCCATACGCGTGCGATTATTGAGGTCACGGCCAATGGGCGCGTCAATCGTACCGCCCGCAGTGAGCTCACCATCAACAATGGCTTCATACTCACGCACCACCAAGTGCTTGCTGATAGCCTTGATGAGCTTGTGCTGTGCCACTTGGCTTAAGGCAATGACCATAAGCCCAGAGGTGTCCTTATCGAGACGGTGCACGATGCCCGCACGAGCAAGTGTCGACGTCTGGGGGAAGTGATAGAGCACAGCATTCATGACGGTGCCGTCTTTAACACCGGCACCTGGGTGTACCACAAAGTCGATAGGCTTATTAATCACCAGCACATCGTCATCGTGGTAGACGATATCAAGAGGTAAGTCCTGAGGCTTGGCGTCCAAATCCTCAGGCTCAGGCATCTTTACCAGCAGGGTTTGGCCTGCACTGACCTTAAAGCTGGCTTTTGTTTGCACGGTTCCATCAACACTGACTTGGCCCTCGTCAATCAGAGTGCGCAAAGCACTGCGGGAGTAGTCGGCGATCATGCCGCCTAAAACCGCATCCAAGCGCTTGCCATGAAACTCGTCACTGACCTGTAGCGTAATCTCTGCGCCCATGTGTTGTGGCTCCTGTCTTATGCACAAGGAGAACGTTTACCCTAAGGTTGTGGTGCACCTGCCGTGCACCTTGCACCTACCGCGCACTTAGGGAAGCTTACTCCTCAATGGTGGGGTGTTGTGCGTTTACCCCTTAAAGGGGAGGTACCAAGGGGATGAAAGGGCCGTTAGCTGAGACAAAGGCCCTTCCCCATAGCACAACTGCTGTAATCCTATCCCCACTTAATGGCCGCTCATAATAGCAAAAAAGCCATTTAGATAGCGCTCTACCGGCCAAAGATTAGCCACGCCATACGGGCTACCCCATACACGCGAACTTAAGCCCGCCATGGCTTGAGGACGCTCTTGGTGTACGTCGCTGCCCCATGAAGAGTAGTGCTGCAAGTTAAGCTCAGGAGCCTACAAGCTGTTTTTGGCTGTTTCATCACCCTGAGGGATATGGCTATGATGCTTTGAGTTGCGCTGTTCACTCTTAGGTTCGCTGGTTATTGGGCTAAGCTCACCTCTTACCACACCCCCAAAAAGCCACCCCACTAAGAGCACAGGACGGCCCACACAGCAAACTGACATAAGGTTCATACTCGGGTGCGCTAAATCTTCCTAGGAGAGCTCTGCACTTGTGTGAAGGTCGTTGTTATGTTGCTGCGATCTGAGCACACAACCACAACAACAGTAACAGCAGCTGATATCGAGGAATTGAAGCTGATGTTTCCCCAACCACTAAGGTACAGCTTTTACCTTAGAGTGGCTCCACTTACGTCTCCCCCTAAAGGGTAAGGCGCGAGCCTTAAAGCTGCGAGTACTCCCATCTTAAGCTTCAGTGTGGCAGTTATTGATCCTGACCATAGTGAGAGGTGGGGGTACGCCGTTAACTGGCACGACTGAGTTTACCTTTTAAGTCACTCCTTAATGGCGTCCTCAAGCGCAGCACAATCCCCTCTTTTATTTGGTTCTTGCGATTTTTTTGGTGTTGAGGCATTAGCAGCATGATGAGCAAATGTAGGTGGTGAGACCATTGTTTGGCACTTGGGATATAGGTGTTGCTGCCTAGTACAGCATTCTCTAAGTTCGCGTAAAACGGCACGATCCATTAAAAGCCGATAAATCAGGGATTTATCAGTGGAGGCTGTGCGTTAGTGACTGCTTGGTGTCCTTTAACAA
>JAHLFE010000052.1 GCA_018884035.1 Candidatus Anaerobiospirillum pullicola | reverse complement strand
CCCGTAGTGATCCGCAATCTACATCAGAAGATCAGATAGCGGCTCGCTACTAGAAAAAAGCAGTGTTAACACTGTGTAAAAGCAGAGTTAGCACTGTGAAACCGCAGACGTAAGTCTGCGGTAGTTCATCTCTCTCCTTTTCTCAGGTACCGGCTGTTAGGCAAAGACCGAGGCTGCGGCAAAGCCCAACACCACCGAGAAGAATATACTCAAGCAGCAAGGAATCAGCAGCGAGTGATTGAAGACGAACTTACCGATCTTAGTCGTACCGGTATCATCCATTTGCACCGCACCGAGTAAGGTTGGGTAAGTTGGCAAAATGAAGAGACCGCTCACCGCTGCAAACGAGGCCACTAAGATGTAGGAAAGCTCTGGGTGCACCTCCATATTGAGCGCCACAATGATCACTGGCACTAAGGCCTTAGCGGTAGCAGCTTGCGAGTACAGCAGCGCGGAGATAAAGAAGAGTACTACTGCCAGCACACCTGGGTACTGACTGATGATCTCTTGCGAGAAGGTCTCGATCTGCGCGGTATAGCCTGCCACAAAGGTGTTACCCAGCCATGCGACACCCAGCACGCAGATACAGGCCGTCATACCGGACTTAAAGGTTGGGGTATCAGCCAGCTCTCCTGTAGGCACCTTACACTTAATCACGATCAAGGTCGCAATCAGCAGCATAAAGGACATGATGGCGCCGTCACGGGCAAGCTTTAATGGCTCTAACACCGTTAAGAAGGCTGCCGCCATAGTGCTACCCTGAGCCACGCTCTCTTGTAATGAGGCCACCAGCGGCACGCGGATCACGTCAGAGATGAAGGTAGCGTAGATCACCACTAAGAGCACGCCGCTTAAAAAGATCGCCACCGAGCTCTTTGCTGTTGCTGGTAACTCTGCCTTTTTCTCGCTGTGGATAGGTGCGATTAAGCCCTCTTTGACGCGCTCTAAGTAGGTTGGATCCTCCGAGAGCTTGCCCTTATAGAAGAAAGTCGACATGATGAAGGCAGCGATCATGCAGCCCACGTAAGTGGTGAGAATCCAGATCCCCAGTAAGGCCGGATACGACCACCCCAACGGCTCTAAGGCGCCGGTCATATACACCACAGCTGCAGACACTGGCGAGGCGGTAATAGCCACCTGACCCGAGACCACCGCAATCGACAGTGGCGCCACTGGCTTAATGTCCTGCTCTTTTGCCACTTCCACAATCACAGGAATCATAGCAAAGGCGGTGTGACCGGTACCAGCCAGCACGGTCATGACATAAGTTACGGTTGGTGCCAGATAGTTGATATGCCGTGGGTGGTTACGCAAGATATGCTCAGCCACACGCACCATGTAATCGAGGCCACCTGCCTTTTGTAAGGCGGTAATGGCGGCAATCACCGACATGATAATGAGAATAACGTCGGTAGGAATGGCACCGGCATTCATGCCTAAGAAAACGGTGAGGATGATGACACCCAAGCCACCGGTGTAACCGATAGCCATACCGCCTAAGCGAATACCGAAGAAGATCACGCCGAACAAAACGACGAGCCGCAGGATTAGCAAAATGTCCATAAGCTTCCCCCTGTGCTTGGTTGTTTGTAGTTGATGGTCAGGTAAGAAAGCGCACCACAGCGCAAGCGCAGTACTTGCGGCTTTTGCCACAGCGTCCGCACAGATCCGCCGCCCCACGCCAAAAGGCGTCAATCATACGGGAGAGCGCTGTCAGGAGCAAGCTCTAAACAAGAGCACTGCTACCTCATGTGACAGCGCCCGCCCCGCAGGTTGCGCTTAATGCAGGCTATGCAGGCTACTTACCTTGCTCCTTTGCTGGGGATTGCGGCTTGAAGTGCTGCCGACTCTCAGCAGACAGATGTGGGTTGAGCATGTTCTCTGGGCTTAAGAGCTCGTCTAACTGCTCCTCAGTCAGCAGGCCACGCTCTAAGGCGATATCACGCACACGCTTGCCAGTGGCTAAGGCCTCCTTGGCAATGGAGGCACTGTTCTCGTAGCCAATGTAAGGATTGAGCGCGGTGACGATGCCAATGGAGTTGTGCACAAAGTCCAAGCACACCTGCTTATTGGCGGTAATGCCCGTGACGCACTTCTCATGTAAGGTAGTGCAGGCGCGCTTGAGCATCTTGATGGACTTGAAGATCTCGTAAGCAATCGCAGGCTCCATCACATTAAGCTGCAATTGACCAGCTTCAGCGGCAAAGCTTACGGATACGGCAGCGCCAATGACGTGGTAGCACACCTGATTGACCACCTCTGGGATCACAGGGTTAACCTTGCCAGGCATGATCGAAGAGCCAGGCTGCATCTTTGGCAGGTTAATCTCATTGAGACCGCAGCGTGGGCCGGAGCTTAAGAGGCGTAAGTCATTGCAGGTTTGTGAGAGCTTAACGGCCATGCTCTTTAAGGTGTCCATCACCTGCATATAGGACGAGCAATCTGGGGTAGCGGCGACTAAGTCCTCAGCGGAGATGATCTTGGTGCCGGTAATATCCCCCAGATGCTTCACGACAGTTGAGGCAAACTTAGGATGGGAGTTAATGCCCGTGCCAATGGCAGTACCGCCCATATTGACCACCAGCATGAGCTCGCCAGCGGCCTTCAGACGCTTAATGTCGTCATCGAGAAAAGAGCCAAAGGCATGGAACTCTTGGCCCAAGGTCATAGGCACGGCATCTTGTAGCTGGGTGCGGCCCATCTTGATGACGTCTTTGAACTCTTCGGCCTTAGCGTAGAAAGCATCACGCAGCGCAATGATGCCGTGATAGAGCTCACCTAAGTCGGCATAGACCGCCAGCTTAATGGCAGTTGGATAGGAGTCGTTAGTGGACTGCGAGAGGTTGACGTGATCGTTTGGGTGGAGGAACTGATACTCGCCCTTGTGATGGCCCATGAGGGTCAAACCAAGGTTGGCTACAACCTCATTGGTGTTCATGTTGGTGGAGGTACCGGCGCCACCTTGGAGCATGTCGACCACAAACTGGTCGTTGTATTTGCCGGTAAGGATCTCATCACAGGCGCGGCAGATATAGTCGCACTTTTCCTGATCTAAAAGGCCTAACTCGCAGTTGGTAAGAGCTGCGGCCTTTTTCACCTTGGCGTAGGCGTAGATAAAGTTAGGGTAATCATGCAGGTGCTCACCGGTGATGTCGAAGTTTTGCAATGCACGGAAGGTCTGCACACCATAGAAGACGTCATCGGCAATCTCTAAGGTACCGATGAAATCGTGCTCAACACGCATTAGCCTTGCTCCTTATCTTGAATGTAGGGCGCGATGGGGACAAAAAACGCGCTGCACAAACTGCCGCGAGCATGCTGACTATGAAGAGCTGGTTACTCTAGAGTCAGATGCCCTGATGAGAGGTCACTGGCAGTTTTCTCTAGCACACAGCATCACAGAGGCTCCTCTAAGAGGATCCTTTGCGAGGCGCTTAGAAGCACTATAACAGCAAAGCGCAGTGGGCTTGCCCTCGAGCAAGCTGAATTCTGAGCAACATCTACTTTTACCAAAGCAGTACGCAGTTGCACCAATTTATAGCAAAAGTTGGCAAAGAACATGCTCGGTAGTTTCTTTCGCTGCAAGCTTATTTCTATGGGCAGGAACACTGCTTTTTTCTGGAAAAACATCCCTACTTATTTCACTACTTTAGTGCAGTAAGCATGGTGTTTTACCTGTATGTGGTGAGCGTGGTGACTTGGGGGAGAAGTTGTTTGCGGTGAAAGAGCACTGACACAAAAGGGCAAAACAGCAGTAAGGGGGATTAGCGGTAAAAGATGGTTAGCGGGCGCTTAAAGCAGCAATCAAGCCCTCATGATCTCATGATGAGGTAAGCGGCCTTTGTGCTCCGCGTTCACTGCAAGCAGCAAAAGAGCAGTGCACTACCACAACCACACCTTGAGCACACCTAGACTGGAGCGGAGCATGAAGCAAACGCTCGGTGGGTAGAGCTATCTCTAGTCATTAAGGCGGCCTGCTTGACGCCTGCTCTGCGCTGCACTAAGTGCAAGTATTAAAGCGTGGGGGTAGGCTATACAAAGAGCTTCAGCAGCGCTCTCAAGGACATCACATCATTTGGCACTACGTGCACTCTCTGAGATGCTCAGGATGATGGGGCTGCTCACTACAAGTACTGCTGGCGATGCTGGCAAAAGCATACCCACGAACCTAAAGTGGGCCGACAAAGCTTTGCGCCCTATAACATCATCTCTAAGGGTGGTCTAAGGAGCTCTTCTCCAGATGCTTAACAGCGGAGTCGCTACTTGCAGCAAGAAACTGATCCTTGCGATTTTTTTGGTGCTGACGGCGCGCTCCTCGAACGCTAAGGCGCTGCCCTGCAGCGCGCAGCTTCTAAGACACAATGCTGCTGTACACACAGCTCTACTAGGCAGCAACACGATCTGCCAC
>JAHLFE010000051.1 GCA_018884035.1 Candidatus Anaerobiospirillum pullicola | reverse complement strand
CCTCAGAGTTTGGTGGATAGGGCACCAACACTACTCCAAAGTTGGTCACGCAAAACGCCATCACATGGGGGGCCATGCTTGATCGCAGGGCGCTGCTGCTTTTTGGTATCCACCAAACTCTGAGTAGAGCCAAAACACTTAATTGTAGGCAGCCACTGCATTGACTGCCATGTAGCCTCCCTTAGCGATCCAGCGGGTGAATCGTAAGTGTAGGCAGCTCCTTTACAATCTGCATCGTCTCCAGCGATACCGTGATCACCCGCAAAATGAGATTGAGGATGTAATCCTCATCCCCCATCTCCTGCGCAAAAGCGTTGTAGTCATTGGCGATACGAGAGTCCTTATCGATGCTGATGCCGCAGCGCTCTACTACCCAATCAAGTGCCGACTTGCGATTAATCACATACTCCTGCGCCTCCAGCGGTATGTCAGTAATGGTGATGCTGTCGTTGTAGAGGATGGTGGTCTTATCCTTGGCAGCATTGCCCTTTTTACCGGCGTTCTTGCCGTAGGAGAGCTTGATGACGCGCTTGGAGACATTAGGGGTTAAGCCCAAAATCTTGCAGCCTTGGTACGGCGTCACCTGCTCATAGCCCACGTGCAGCTTAGCAAGCTTACGCCCCGCCTCCATAAAGGCTTTAAAGTCATCCCATGTAGCCACGCGCGGAATGCGTGGTAGCTCTTTTTGCAGGTTGTTAGCGTAGGTGGTGCGGTAGTCTGTGCTGTGCAGCAGGCCGTAAATGTAATAGAACACGGCATCGGCGTCGATTTCCGCTTCGTGACCAGCATAGGCCGCTTGGAAGTGCCAGGGCTGTCAAAGCCAGCCTTGCGCTGGCTTTTTTGGTTTTAGGGGCTGTGTCGGTAGTATCCCAAAATGCACATCCCAAAGGAGATAACGCCTACAATCAGGTGTTTTACCCTGAAGGTAGGTGTGCTGAGGCGCAACGCTCGAGATAAGACGCCGTCAGGCGCTGTTGCGGGTATCTACGCTGTGTCCTACCCTTAGATAAGGAGGTAAGCTGACGCGGCGCGATGCTGCGCAGCGCAGCACCATGCCTTACGGTGCCGTTAGCTGTTAAGCATGGCTACTGGCGCTCTTTGCTGTTACTGCGCCTTAACCCAATCAAAAGCCACGCGCTCGCCACCACCAGGACGGTCGTAAAACACGGTGCCGCAGTACTGAAAGCCCAGCTTACGCAGCAGTGAGCACATCGGCACATTGTCCTTATGCGTGTCGATGCGGATGTGGTCATACTGCTCTTGCATCTTTTTCATGATAAAAGTGCCCGCACCGTGACCCGAGGCACAAGCCATGCGGTGAATCACCGCGTAGTGGTCATTAGGGCCATGCCACTTACCACCCTGTAAGTTATCGTATGCAGGCTCGGAGAAGCTCAGCGTAAAGACACCCACAATCTGCTCTTTGGGATCAGCTACAGCATCATCGAGGCAGACAAAAGCTTGCTTTTGTGCCATAGCCTCTTGCAGCATGGCCGCATTAGGAAAGCCAGGCTGCCATTGGTTTGGATTGCCATGGGCGATCATGAAGGCGCGAGCCTGCGCAAAGAGCTCATCAATGCGCTCGTTATCAGCAGGTGTGGCGACACGTAAAGACAGCATGTGACCTCCTCACAATTAAGTTGTGGTTAACAACAGCTGGGGTAAGTTTTTGGTTATCCTCAGACTTTGGTGGATAGGGCTCCAACACTACGCCAGGGTTGGTCACGCCAAACGCCATTACATAGGATCCCATGCTTGATCGCAGGGCGTTGCTGCTTGTTGGTACCCTCCAAACTCTGAGTAGAGCCAATGTTTTTGCGCGCTCAGCTGTTGCGCAGGCTATTGATGCCAGTCATAGCACACACGCTCACCCCAGCCCTCGTATGTGACCTTGCCGCAATACGCAAAGCCCAGAGAGGTGAGCAGGCGGCGCATAGTGGCATTAGAATCATGCGTGTCGACCCTAATATACGGGTGCTTGGCCATGAGTTCTGTAAAGATAAAGCGGCCCGCGCCCTGACGTGGCAAGGTGCCCATACGGTGCACCACGACGTAAGGCTCGTCATAATGCCAGTGCCCATCGTAGATCTTATCGTATTGCTCCTCGTAAGAGGCTAAGGCAAAAGAGCCGATGACCTCATCATGCTCATTAACGCAGACGTAGCCTGTACCGGCGGTAATGTCTTGGGCGACTACTTTGGCGGTAGGGTAGGTTTCATCCCACTGGGTGGGATTACCCTCGGCGGCCATGTAAACACGGCAACCATCAAAGAGAGCATCGAGGAATGGCAGGTCAGCTTGCGTGGTAGGACGAATGCGCATGGTAATGGTCGTATGGTTATGAATGAAGATAGGGGCTGTCAGTGCTACTTCTAATGTCGCTGGGAATAAGCAGCAGCTGTTTAAGAGCAGCTGCTAAAGGCAGCTGCTAAGCTATTAGCAGTTGCAGGCTCGCACCTCAGTACTTTGGTGATAATGCTACCATGGAGGAAGCGTTATCACGGGAGTCACGGGAGTAGAGGTAGCTTTTTTTACCGATGCCACTCAAAAGCCAGCCCACTGTAGCCGGGGTAGTGCACATGGCCACAGCGTACAAAACCATACTGCGTTAAGAGGTGCTGCATGGTGCGATTGCACTCATGGGTATCGAGACGCACGTAAGCGTAGTGCTGCTGTAACCACTGCAACACAAACCTGCCCACGCCACGACCACTCTTGGTCGCTAAGCGATGAATCACCACATAGGACTCGACAAAACGCCACGCACCTTCAGTAATGCGGTCGTAAGCTTCCTCGTAAGTGCTCAGAGCAAAGGTGCCTACCACCTCATCACCATCAAGACACATTAGCGCCGTGCCTGCCTCGATGTCAGCAGCTACGACTTTAGCTGTTGGGTAGTCATCACGCCATTGGTGAGGATTGCCCTCAGCGCGCATATAGGCCTTACACTGCGCAAAGATGCGCTCAATATCTGGCAAGGCCTCGGTGGTAGTGGGCACAATGGTCAGCATCAGTGACAATCCTCTTTGTGGCTTCTTTTGCAGCGGCAAAAGAACACAAGTGCTTTGCCCTCTGCTACCGCAGCTTACGGCAAAAGAGAGTGCGCAATTGTGGCCATGCTTATGGGGGACGTTAGTTAATTGCTGCTGCTGCTCTCAGAGCGCAGATAATCAAAGGCCTGCATCTCCCCATAGCCCTCATAATAAGCAACGCCACAGTGGACAAAGCCCGCTTTGTGGAGCAAAGATAGCATCGACTTGTTAGCTGCAAAGGTATCCACTCGCAGGTAAGGATAGCGTGCTTGCAGCTCTTGCAGCATAAAGATGCCAGCGCCGTGATGTGGCAGCGTCCCCATGCGATGAATGACCTTGTAAGGCTGCTCACTGCGCCAAGCGCCGCTTTGCAGGTGGTCGTACACCTCTTCATGATCGCTCAGAGCCAGCGTTCCTAACACGGTGGTATCGTCGTCAGCGACGCAAACCCAGCCGGTGCCGTTTTTGATGTCCTCGCGCACCACCGCAAGGGTTGGGTAGCCCTCGTGCCATTGGGAATAGTTGCCCTCACTGTGTTGTCGCTCGCGCCCTAAGGCAAAGATATGATCAATGGCTGCCAAATCGCGTTCTTGCGTGAGACGTAAGTACATATTTGGTCTCTTTTGGTCGTTGTAGGGAGTGGCGAGAGTGGCAGCACTCTGACATCGCTTACTCAAGTACATGGGAATGAGTGATCTAATAAATGACGGAAGATGGGATGTGTGATGGCAAATACACACCGTAAGATGAATGGTGCAGGTGAGTCTAAGCCTACCTTAGGATGGTGCACCATGATTACCCTAAAGTCCGTCATCTATTAACTAAGTCGTTCTCTTCAAGACGACTTTTCCTTAGTGCTGCAGTGGCTCGTGATCCTTGGCTTTAGAATGAAGCTCTGCGGCGCTGCCTTGCTCTGCATTAGCTGCCGCTTCTGCGGCAGCCGTTGCTTCTGCCTTTGCCTTCGCCTCAGCCTCCGCTGCATTGCGCGCCTTTAACACCTGAATGCGGTTGTACATGCAGAAGAAGCAAAACACCAGCGCAAAGACATAGCCGCCCGTCGATAGGATAAAGCTCTGGTGAATTGAGGCACTGAGCTCCCGCACATAGAGCGTGGTACCCACTTCCGCATTAATGGCGTAATGCAACAGGGCCGTAAGAATAGCCATTGATGTGGCCTGGCCTACAGTACGGGACAGGGCCTGCACGGCCGAGGCTATAGCAAAGTGCTGTCGCTCTACCGAGCTCATGACAATCATAGTATTTGGCGCGGAGAAGAGGCCAAAGCCCGAGCCGCATAACACCTGTGACACAAAGATGAGCGTAAGCGAGCTCTTAGGCTCTAATGGCAGTAAGGTCATGATGCCGCAAATGCAGAGGGATAAGCCCACAATAGTGAGGTACTGTGGCCCAAAGCGGTGTGCCAGCTTGCCAGATAGCGCCGAAAACACCACCATTAAGATCGGTTGCACGATCAGCATTAAGCCGGTAGTTGCCGCCTGATAGCCCCAAATAAGCTGCAAGTGCATCGACAGGAGCAAGGTGTAGATAAAGCTTGAGAGGTAGTGAAAGAGCGAAGCCAGCAGGGCAAAGAGCAAGACCTTATTGCTCAGGATAAACTTAAGCGGCAGCAATGGCTGCGCGGCACGGTACTCACCGATTAAAAAGCCCACTACAAACACAAAGCCCAAGCACATGGTGCTCACAAAGAAGTGCTCAGTGGTATAGCCCGAAATGGAAATCAGGGTCACAAGACCAATGACAAAGGACAAGCCCATACGCACTAGCGGTAAGCGCTGCGTTAGTGGCTGATCACGTGGCTCGGTGCGGCATAACAAGAACGAAACGATCAGACCCGCTGCCGCAAAGTAGAAGATAGTACGCCACCCTAAGGTATCGACAATGATGCCTGCTAGTACTGGGGAAAAGGAGAGACCAGAGTACACCGAGGCGGTGTTAAGGGCGATGGCAAAGGCGCGCGCGGGGCCGCTGATACGCTGTGAGATTAAAGCAACAGCTGTACAGAACACCAGTGACATGGCCACGCCTTGGCAAATGCGCATCACGATACACAACATAAAGTTGGTCGTGAGGGCGACGGCCAAAGAAAAGATGGCACTGCCTAAGGCGCCGGTGATGTAGATGCGCAGATAGCCAAAGCGGTCGGCTAAGGCGCTGGCGGAGAGTAAAAACGAGGAAGAAGCAGCGGTAAAGGCGCTAATCATCCACGCCACATTCTCTGGAGAGCAAGAGAAGTCCACCGCGATAAAAGGCAGAGCTACGTTTAGTGACGAGCCCATAAAGGCGGTCAAAAAGGAGGTGAGACAAAGTGCCACCTGCAAGCGGACGAGAGGCATAAGGCTTTTCTCCAGAATGTCGGACGGCATGAGCGTTACCACGCGGCACACCATCTGTGTCAGGACTGTTTGCCTGCATCTTACCGCTGTGCATTTTACGCTTTTTAGCCGCGCGGCGTAAGAATAGGGGCGGGCATTTTCGCAAGGTACAAGGCAGCTGTTATGGTTTGCATCGTTATTCTCAGGGGTAGCGGTACATAGCCGCGAACCTCAGAGTGGCCTGCGTAACTCAGAGCGTCATAACCGCATCCCTCAAGGTGATTAAGCTGGACAAAACCAGCTTGTAAGCGCTTGAGCTTAACTTGCAGCACTAAGCACCAAAGGGCATTGATTCATACCAAGAGCATCAGCGCTAACGGCACCATGAGCTTACGTGCTGAGCACGACAACGAAAGCAAGCACCACCACCACCATTCGGAGTAAGGACGACCGCTGGTAATAAGCCGCTGCTAAGCTTGAGGCGTTGGGCTGCATAGAGCAAAACACCCCAAGATCACCGCATCCACTCCGCCATAACCACCAACGAGGACGTCACCGCTAGAGCCATAGTCAGCACTGCCGCTACTACCATCGTTAGCGTTAGCAACGCCCCCGCAACTCCTACCACTTCCTACCGCTGGCACTATTAGCAGTCATCAGGGAGTGATGCAGGGCCTGAGCTTAGTATTTCCCAGAAATAAGGGAAAAAGAGATAGCGCGCAGCCATATGTAGCGGCGTATATGAAGTGCCCTTGTCTTGGGGCTTGTCATCTTCTTGGCAGCGACCTTTGGCACATATTTAGAAATAGGCACCAGCTGGGGAAAGCTATGTACCCGCCACCGCTGCTACCAGTAGTTGTGGCCATAAGTTTTCACTCCCGCGCAGCTTACTCTGCCTCAGAGGTGAGTGCACGCCACCACGGCGTGTGTAGCCTCGCTTTTTGGAAAAAACCTATGCGTTCTTTGAAAATCTTTTTCTTGTCACTGCTTGCCGCTGTCTCTTTACTGGTTACCGCTTGTGGTGAGGATAAGGTCGAAATTACCGCAACGGAATTTGTTACGGCCTTTACCAGCGGTGATGTCGATGGTGTCCTCAAACACATCGAAGGCGGCGATGAGCTCTCGGATAATGATCTCAAGGCAGCCAAAGGCAAATTGAAACTTGTGGTGACAGCTGTCGCCGAAGAAGTAAAAGCCAAAGGCGGTATGGCCAAGTTTGAGATTGTTTCCCGTCAGGAGCAAAACGACGGCGCCACAGTGATCTTGAAAACTAAGACCACCTTTGGTGACGGCTCCTCAGAAGACGGCGAGATGACCTTAGTACGTAACGCCAATGGCGATTACAAGATTAAGGGCTAAGCCACTGCCGTTTTCACTCCCGCTGCTCCTACGTCATTGGCTGCTCTTAGGTGGCTGTGCTTTACTTTTGGTGCTGCTCCCAGCGGCCAATGACGTGCGTCCCACAGGCTTGTTACTACCCTTGCTGCCACCGTTACCCAAGCTCCAGATTGGCGATTTGGTCTTTCGTCAGGGCTTAGGTCAGGACAGCGCCCTCATTTGCGCTCTGTCAGAGAGTGCTTACTCCCATGTGGGTATGGTAGTCGAGGTCACTCCCGAGGTCTTGGTGGTGCACGCCACCACTGATGACGATCACTCCCGCCCCGATCAGGTCATTGTGAGCACCTTAGCCGCTTACGTCCATCAAGGACGGCGCTTGCTTATTAAGCGCTATCCCTTGACTGCGCGGCAAAAGCATCAGGTGCAACAGAGTCTGTGGGCACAACAGGGTAAGCCCTTTATGCTCACTGGTAAGCGCGATGAGCTCTATTGCTCGACCTTGGTAAGCAGAGTTTTAGCTCCTTTTATCGAGCCGCGCTGGCCGTATTCGCAGGTGCAAATGGTGGGGTTTAGCGGAGAGTTCCTCTTTCCTGAAACCCTAGTGCAAGATCAGCGTAGTCAGACGGTCTTTGCCTATCCCACCGAGGGCTAGGACGTCAGTACAGATCTTGGGCGCATGCACCAAGCTAAAAACGGTGCAAGCTGTGCATAGTAATGGGTAGTTAAGGAACGTAACAACTATTAACTACCAAAATTTTTCTCGGCTCGGATCGGCTCATAGTGTGATGGGTAAAGCGCCATCACTACCTCAAGGATGGTCACACCAAACGCCATAACACCTAGCAACAGCTTAA
>JAHLFE010000050.1 GCA_018884035.1 Candidatus Anaerobiospirillum pullicola | reverse complement strand
GTAATAAAAAACTCCACCGCTTGACGGTAGATATCTACCGTCTTCTGCAGTGCCTTCTTCGGGAGGCCTAATGCAGCCAAAAGTGTGGAGTAGCTACGAGTAAAGATCATTTACCAAACCAAATATCAAATAGCTAACCGCTTATATTCCTCAAATCTAGGCTATACATCTGCAAGATGCATGTCTGTAACAGCTTATACCCGTTTGGATGGTCTAAACATCTCTAATTATACTCATTTATTACGTGCTTAGTACCACAAAACGATCCCTCAAAGGCTGAGGATGTGTGTACGCTGTGCTTGGCTAAAGCCCCAAAACTAACTGTCGGCTAACCCCACTCTTACGAATGGGGCATGCGCCGACAACTCTAGGTCAAAAGCGACCACACGGCAGCGCTGCATAAAGTCCTGCAAGCCCTGATCGTGGCGCAAGGAGCAATCATCTTTACTGTTGTTTGCCGTCATCACAGTGCTCCGCTTGTCATTAGTCGAGGTACTGCAAAATGTCGGTCACCTTTGGCAGGATAAACTCAGTTTGCGCATCCTCTAAATCGTAGTAATCGCAGACACCGGTAAGCACACCCAGCTGATGACAGGCCGCGCGCTGAAACATGGTGATATCGAGCAGCGCATCCCCCACACCTAAGACCTTATCCATTGGTACTTGGGCCTTAGCAGCGAGGTAATGCATCATGGCTGGGCTGGGCTTTGATTCACTGCTATCGCCAGTGCACACCCACGAAATGAGCGGCCGCATCTCAGGGACATCATTGAAAAAGCGCTCCATACCCACCTGCGACTTGCCAGAGGCAATAGCCAGAGTGTAACCACGCTCTTTGAGCTGCTGCAAGGCATCTACTACGCCCGCAAACAAAATGGTACCGTGGATGTCCTTGCTTACGGTGTAGGTGTCACGATAGAGCTGCGTCACCTCAGCAGCTAAGCGCTCATCTTTAGGGTCTGGCAGCAGCTGTTGCACGCCGATACGCAGGCTTAAGCCAATGGTTTTCTTAATGGCATCAGGCTCAGGAATAGGCAGATTGGCGTGAGCAAAAGTACGCTGAAAGCACAGGATGATCTGGCCAATGCTATCGGTGATGGTGCCATCGACGTCAAATACCAGCATTTGGCACTGCGCTAAACACTCTTTTAAGCCGTTATCTGCTCTCATCTTGCCTCCGAGCTGCTTCAAGCAAAAGTTTGTTTCTCTGAGAAACGCCACAACCTCTGGGCTATGTCAGGACTATGGGCTCAAAACTACCTTGACTACCACTACCCGCAGTAGCTCTGCTAGCAGTCTCAACACCCTCGAGATAAGGCTCTGCTGTACCGCTTAGTGGCAGCTATCCCCAGCTTGTGGGGAGTTGCGTCAAGAAGTGGCGTCATCGACACTCCTAGAGGAAGTACATGCCCAAGCGCGCTGCTTACCGTCACTTCCTGTAGGCACTCTCTGGCTGTCAGCTTAATCCTGACACCAGCTTAGTCCTGACGATGACGCTCCCGCATCACCTCAAGGATCTGCGCCAGCTCAGCAGGCAGTGGGGCTTCCACCTTTTGTACCCGTCCTGTGGCTGGATCGACAAAGCTAATGCGCGCCGCATGTAAGAACATACGGTGTAAGCCTAAGCTCTTTAAGAGCGCATTAAATGTCTTATCACCATACTTGTCATCACCACCGACTGGGTGCTTGACGTAAGCGCAGTGCACACGAATTTGGTGAGTACGGCCGGTGTGTGGTATCGCCGCCATTAAGGTCGCCTCCTCCCCAAAGCTATCCACAATGTCGAAGCCAGTGGACGATGGCGCGCCCTCCTTAAAGTTCACCTCCACCATACGCTCACCCGAGCGCAGCTCATTGCGAATCAGCGGCGCATTTATGAGGTTAAGCTTGCGATCCCACTTGCCAGGCACCAAGGTCAAATAGCGCTTTTTCACCACGCGATTGCGAAATTGCTCGTGCAAGTTGCGCAGCGCCGAGCGACGCTTACTCACAATGAGCGCACCTGAGGTTTCGCGGTCTAAGCGGTGTGCCAGCTCCAAAAAGCGCTCCTGCGGATACAGCGCCCGTAAGGCCTCAATCAGACCAAACTCAATGCCCGAGCCACCATGTGCTGCTAAGCCCGCAGGCTTATCTACCACCAAGAGCAGCTCATTTTCAAACAGGATGCGCTGCTTTAAATCCTGCACTAAATGCAGGTTAGATGACGGAATCGTTACCGGCCCCGTGCTCACCTTGACAGGGGGAATGCGAATCTCATCACCGACTTGCAGCTTATAGGATGGAGAAACACGGCCTTTGTTGACGCGCACCTCACCGCGCCGCAGAATGCGGTAAATCATGCTGCGCGGCACGCCCTTGAGGACACGTGCTAAGTAGTTATCGAGGCGCTGGCCCGCATCATCCTCACAGGCTGTCTGATATTGCACCTTAAGCTGCTGTTGTGATTGCTGCGTCTGAGCCATATCCTCTGGCGCCATAGTCCCCGTCCTCTTAGTGTGTCCTGTAAGCTACATCTCTGCTCTAAAGCAAAGCAAAGAGCAGCTTAGCGTGAATACCCCTCTGGCTTAAACCTCTGTGCGCAGAGCACAGCTGCTAGGTAACGACTGACTTAAGAGCTGATGGACTTTAGGGTAAGCAGGGTGCACCGTCTCAAGCTAAGATTAGACTCACCTGCACCATTCATCTCGAGAGGTGTAGCCTTGCCCCTACGCCCCCATCTGCCGTCACTTATGCGATCACTCATTCCTAGGCTCTGTGATAGCATGGATGACCTGAGAAGAGCTGAGTTAAAGCTATTTTGCAGGATCCCAAACCACCACGAGGGAACTCACATTCTAGCTGAAAAAGGGCGTTTACGCCGGATTTCGCCCCCAAAGATGCGTTTGTCGCTCTTAGCCGCAGCGTAACCCAAGCCCCGCAAGGCACGGTATGTGTGCTGGCTTTAGTGCTACCACGCGCCACGCCCTGCTGCTGCTCACTCTTTTCTGACCTCGTCCTACTTACCACAGGAGCCAACCATGTTAGGAAAAGCCCCCATTACGCCAGATCTGCCTGAAACCCCAGAGGTACTCGTCACTGAGGTGATCGGCACCGCCGTCATGTGCTTGCTCTGTGATGTCTATCAGCAGCCAACATGGGATGCCGTGTACAAGGACGCTACTGAGCTTCCCCAGCTCAAGGATATCTTTGCCTACGAAAACGGCATTCCTTGCGCCAAGGTCATGAACTACTTCTTTGCCAGTCTGCCGCCAAAGAAGCTCCTCCCGATCCTGCGTCCTTTTGCCAAGTGGTTTTGCCAGTCCTCGTACTACGAGCGCCAGCTCTATGTGCCTAACGACTACCTCATGGCGAAAATGCGCGCCAAATACGCAGGCGAGCACGACAGCCTGCACCTTTTTAAGGTCTGCACCTACTTCGGTGGCCTTATCTTCTCCCTGCCTCAGCAGCAGCCAGATAACGAGCCAGTGAGCCTCGCAGACGTAGTAGCTCTCAGTAATTGCTTTGACCTCAAGGAAGTCGCGCTCAAGCTGGCGGTACCAGAGGGCACTGATCTTACGTCGATTCAGGAGACGATCGAGCAAAACCAGATTCAGGTGGAGTTCCAAGACACGGGTGATAACCTTTGCCTCTTATTAGCCGCCCTGACCTCAAAAGCCCTCTCTGGTAGCCGCAACCTCCCTGAGTTATACAAGCGCTGTATGACCACGCTCAATCGCATTGATATGGGCCATGCTTTTAGTGCGCGCAATGGGTGCCCACCAGAGGTAAAGGCCAATGCTGTACGCAATTTCAGCGGCTCCCTCATGGATCTGTTTGATGTGATTGGCGACTCCAAACGCTAAGCACAAGCCCCCACAGCTTGAGCTTACTTAGGAATAACTGACCTAATAGGAGTTTAAGGCAATCATGCATGCCTTCATCTCAAGGTAGGCTCAGGCTAACTTGCACCATTTATCTCGAGGTGTAAACCGTTGCCAGCACGTCACACTGCAGCCGCCACTTATTAGATCCCTCCTTCCTTACTGCACAGTCTCCTGCCCCTACCCGCGAACCTAAAAGTGGACAGCACCACTTAAAGCGTCATCACCGCACCACGCCACACCACATTCTGCTCCGAGTTAGCTTTGCTGTGAGCAAACGTGCCTCCCCGCCCTTTTTTCTTGCGCGCATGCGCCCTCATTGCGGCCAGAGTACCCTTTGAGGGATAATATCACCTAACTGTGACAGGTGATCTGAGACTCGATCCCTACGTCACACGGTGGCGACTTTGGCCCTTGTGGCCACCTCCGTGACCTGAGAACTACCGGCCTTGCTGCCAACAGCACTGTTGCGCACTAAAGCCTCATCGAGGCCCTGCCGAAAAGCTTGCTCAGGACTTACAGAGGCATAAGTCGACACGGCTGCAGTACTAAGCCCCTCTTCTCAGAAGATACAGGCGCGCGCGGTACTGTTTTTACTTTTACTGTGAGCTACTTTGTAGGGTGGGACGCGGCTAAGCTTTGCTCAAGCGTCTTAACCCGTGCAGGGATGCTTGCTTTTCAATCTTGTACCCCGACAAAACACGCCCTCACGCTTACGGCTCTGACCTCTGGTCACAGCTCTGCGTGTCACGCCTTTTGCCGGTAGCGCCGCTGTGGCTAAGTCACGTCCAGCACTAGCTCTAGCTCTAGAGCGCAAGCTGCGACCGCACCCCAAGCCAGAGAGGTTTACTTTTATCTAATGCTAACTGGCGCAGTAACAGCGCGGTTCTGACCACAGCGCTTTGCCCTAACTCCCCTAGCGTGGCTCCGACTGATACTTTGCTGCTCAGTTGTTGTTGTTTCTCAGGGTTGAGCCCTGCACAGCTTGACGCTGTGTCGCATGAGGTTTTCGTTTCTCTACTTTGCTGTTGGTGCAAACCACCACGTAAGTTGGCTTGCTTCCACCTCTCGCCTCAGCCAACCGCGTGCCTCTCTTTTCTTGCAGAGTGCAGCGCCTCATTTAGGTGGCTTAAACCGAGGCTTACAGGCAGGAGGCAAGATCAAACTTACACCAAGATCAGCTTTGGTCTTAACCACAGGCAGCCAGCTTGGCAGTACGACCGCAGTACTCAGGAAGAAGTGAGGCCATTTCACGACCAGCAGTGACCGCCTTTGAGCGTGTAACGCGGTGGCAGATGCTGTTCTCTTACAAGCAAGGGGCGCTAAACATCCCCCGCTGTAGAGACAAAAGATGGCCAGTAACCTCGCCTACACACAAAGAGGCGCACTTTTTCTTGAGCACTTACCACATGGTTTGGTGTGGGCTTTTCCGCCCCACATGTCAAGTCATGGCCTAAGACCCAGTGAGAGCAGTGCCTTTAAGCCTCTGCTCTCGCGCCATGCGCTGGAGTTAGCTCCACCCACAGACTACATGGGACGCAACACCGCACAAGCTTGCTTGAGCGGAATTGAGACCGACCTTGCTTGAGGTAGTAACTACCTCTGTAAGAGGTTTGCCGTAGTCGCGGTAACAGCCAACTCCTGTGCAGGTTAAGCCCAAACGTAAACAACAGTGCGCTTTTACTTACCACCAGTCGGCCCTTAAGCGGCAAACACGACAGAGACTACCTGCCCCCCCTTTACGGGGTAGCCCCACCATACAGGGCAGAAATAGCAGGTACAGCTCTTTCCCCGCCTTAAGTTACGCCCCGTGCTAAGACAAAGCGCCACCACAAGAGCAGTGATACCGGCCCCAGCACCCGCTGCGGCTAATACGGCTACGGCAGCTGCACGGCTTTGGATCCGCTTATCGCTTCCAGCTCAGCTAGAGGCTTTTAGGTGTCAGCCGTGAGGCCTGCACGCTCTGTGATGTTGCTTACGAGCCCCCTTACCGCTGCGATCTTGCCTTGCTCACCGCCTGCGCTATGCAGAGTGCCGTGAGAGCCCTACCACCACAGCAGAAACGCCCTGTGCACTTTGTTACCTCACGCTTTGGGGTAGAGCTTTACCTCCCCCAAACGTGCCTCCAGTAAAAAGCGCCACCTCATTAGTGTGCGCCACTGAGGTAACCCCGCTCACCTTGTGATCAGCCCTAGCTAAAAGCGGTACCAGATTGTCGCCTAGGAATCTTTTCTCGTGAAAAGAATGCTGATTAACGCCACGCAAGAAGAAGAAGTGCGTGTCGCTCTCGTCGATGGTAACAAACTCTACGACCTCGACATTGAATCTCCACAGCATGCCAACAAAAAGGCCAATATCTACAAGGGTGTTATCACCCGCATTGAGCCGAGCTTAGAGGCTGCCTTTGTGGACTATGGTGCTGAGCGCCATGGTTTCCTCCCCCTTAAAGAAATCGCCCGCGAATACTACCCAGAGGGCACCAACTTTAGCGATCACGCCGCCTTGCGCTCCGCCTTAAAAGAAGGCCAAGAAGTGATCGTGCAAATCGAAAAGGAAGAGCGTGGACAAAAAGGCGCTGCCTTAACCACCTATATCTCCCTTGCCGGTTCCTACCTCGTCCTCATGCCTAACAACCCACGTGCCGGTGGTATCTCCCGCCGGATCGAGGGTGAAGAGCGTGCCGAAATCCGCGCCGCCTTAGAGGGTATCACCATCCCTCAGGGTATGGGTGTGATTATCCGCACCGCCGGTGTCGGCAAGAGCTCTGAAGAGCTCTCGTGGGACTTATCCATCCTCACCAAACTTTGGGAAATGATTAAAAACGCCGCCAACTCCAAAAAGGCGCCGTTCCTCATCCACCAAGAGTCCAGCATCGCTATTCGCGCGATCCGCGACTACCTGCGGCCTGACATCGGTGAAATTCTGGTCGATAGCAAAGAAGTCTACGACCACATCATGCACCACATCCGCTTAGTACGCCCAGAGTTTACTGACCGCGTCCACCTCTATCGTGGTGACATCCCTCTCTTCTCCAAGTACCAAATCGAAAGCCAGATTGAGTCGGCTTACTTACGTGAGGTACGCCTGCCATCAGGTGGCGCCATCGTCATCGACCCTACTGAGGCCTTAACCTCGATCGATGTGAACTCGGCCAAAGCCACCCGTGGTGGTGACATCGAAGAGACCGCTTTACAGACCAACATCGAAGCGGCCGAAGAAATCGCCCGTCAGCTGCGCTTACGTGACGTCGGCGGCTTAATCGTCATCGACTTCATTGACATGACGCCAATGAAGAATCAGCGTGAGATTGAGTCCCGCATCCGTGAGGCCTGCCGTCAAGACCGCGCCCGTATCCAATTCTCCAAGATCTCCCGCTTTGGCCTCTTAGAGATGTCGCGTCAGCGTCTGCGCCCATCTTTAGAGGAGTCAAGCAGCCACGTCTGCCCAATGTGCCAAGGTCAGGGTACCATCCGTGATACGGCCTCCTTAGCCCTCTCGATTATGCGCTTAGTCGAGGAAGAGTCGCACAAAGAACACACCGGTGATGTCCTGGCCTTTGCGCCAGTAGAAATTGCGACCTTCATCCTCAACAACAAGCGTCACCAGTTAGAACGGATCGAAAAGACCACCGGCATTAAGGTCACGGTAATCCCAGATCAGCACATGATGGCCCCAAATTATGAGGTGCACCGTGTGTTAAACAGCGCCTCGTCGCTGCCATTGGATGTTTCTAAGGGTGACCCATCCGACCTCTTACGTGAGCGTGCAGCCAAAGCCCGTGCTGAGCTGCAAGAGAACATGCTGCGCCGTGAGTTTGCCACCAAGAAGCAAAAGGGTGGTAACCACGACAAGCCAATGGTCTACACCGAGGACATCACCTTAAACACCCCAGCCCCTGCCCCAAGCAGCGCCGCTGCGACCTCTACCGAGGCTCCTGCTGCTGCCGCCAGCACTACTACCCAGACTACAGCCCACCAGGCCGGTCAATCCACTGGCGTGGGTGAGCAAAACGATGGGGTCATTTCCAAGCTCTTTTCCTTCATTGGCGGGATCTTTAAGGGCAACACCGACAGTGACCAGCCTCAGGTGGTCTTAACTAACCCTAGTGATGAGGCTACTGCCACCGCCCCTAACAACGCGGCTAATGACATGAACAAGAGCGCTGATGGCGACAACCGTCGCAACAACCGTCGTAATGGCAACCGTGCGGAGCGTGGTGAGCGCTCTGAGCGTGGTGGTGAGCGTGGCGAGCGCCGCAATCGCAATAACGACCGCTATGGCCGTGGTGAGCGTCCTGAGCGCGGCGAGCGCACTGAGCGCGGTGACCGCGCCGAGCGTGGGGAGCGTGCTGAACGTCGCAGCCGTCAGGGCGAGCGTCCAGAGCGCGGTGAGCGCCGTGATCGTCGGGAGCGTCGTGACGAGCGCGTCTACGACAATGGCACGCGTGCATTGAGCGCTGAAGAGATCTTGGAGCGCAACCAAGAGAACATCGAGCGCCTCTTAGACACCAATGCTGCTGTCGAGAGCAGCGAAATGGTGGAGACGGCTAACGTCTACATGCAGGCGCAAAACGATGAGGCCCGTGCCGCTAAGAGCAGCGATGATTCTGAGCGTGCTGAGCGTGGCGAGCGAGGCGAGAAGCGCGCGCGTCGTGAGCGCGGTGAGCGTGGGGGCGAGCGTGCTGAGCGCACTGCCGCAAGCCGCAGCGAAAAGAGCCGTGGTGACCGCCGCCGTCGCAGCAAGGACAAGGCAAAGAGTGGTCTGCGTCCACAGACTGTGGGTATGAACGATGGTGCTGTCTTTGATTACACCACCGTGCGTGCGGTGCCACTGTTTGACTTTGCCGAGGAGCGCTTTACCTCTGCGCCTATGGGGCAGGGCCCATTAGAGGACTTAAACTTCTCTCAAGACCATGCGGCCCGCGATATCTTTGCCGGTGTGGAATTTACCAAGGCTGATAGCCAAGGTGGCTTTGAGGAGGCGGAAGTCTGCGCTGAGGTCGATGACATCTCGACGCCAGATCCAGTGGAGGTGCACTTTAGCTTAGAGCACGAGGCGCGTGCTTTTGAGGATGGTGATGCCTTTGCCACGAGCGAGCGTCATGGTGGCTTAGCCCACGCTTTATCCCAGCATGAAGCCCCAATGGGTCTTAGTGTTAGCGATGAAGAGGCGGCCTCGTTACAGCAGGAGCTCTTCTCCCGTCCACAGCCACAGAGTGCTGCTTATGCCGAGCAGGGTGAATTCTTAGGCCCTGAGGGCAGCAAGCCAGTGTCGCGCCTTGACGCGATCTTAGCCCAAAAGCAGGCGGCGGCCGCCTCTGCGCCACAGGGCAAGGTGGCTCAAGGGACTAAGGATGGTGCTGACAGCGCCGCTGCTGAGGGCAAGGGCGAGGCTAAGGTCAAGAGCGCCCGCGCTAAGGGCGCAAAGGCTGACAAGGCTGCTAAGGCCGAAGGCTCTAGCTCTAGCGCTAGCACCAGCGCTAATGCTAGCGCTGAGGGCCCAAGCCGTAAGAGCAAGAGCCGCAAGAGCAAGGCTGCTACGACTGCTGAGCAAGAGGCGGCCGCGCTACAAGAGGCCGCCTCTGAGGCCGCTGCAACTAATGAGGTGCAGGAAGCTGACTTAGTGGCAGCAGCGGCGCAAGCTGCGGCACAGGCGGCAGCTTATGAGAAGGCCCAAAGTGCTGCGGCGCAAGCTCAGGAAGCTCAGGCTGAGGCCCAAATGGAAGCTGAGGCGCAGCGCTTAAACGCTGACACCGGCAACACCACGGTCTACGATGCGGTTGATGCTGAGGACACCTCCGATGAGGAACAACCTGATGAGAGCATCTACGAGCCAAATCGTGCCATTCAAGCTGACTACTGGTCTGCTGATAACAAGCACCGCATCTCGGCGCGCTATGCGCGCACCTTACGTGATGAGCGGCAAGACAATGAAGTGGACTTAGAACACGATGTCCGCGCCCGCAACATCCGTAATGCGATTGCTGAGACCATTGGCAACTTTGATGACAGCTCGATCCTCGATAGCACCTTAATTGAGGGCCTGAAGTCCTTTGACTCGCAGTCCCGCGCTGCTGAGTTCTCGACTACGGCTGAGCAGGACATGAACGCCAAGCAAGAGCTGACCGCAGTCTTTGACTACGAAGAGGCTTTAGCTGACGCTTATGCAGATGATGCCGTACAGGCCACAGCTGAGGCAGATGACTTTGCAGATGAGGATCAGCAAGCGGCGGTACAGGCCCGTGAAGAGACGGTAGCTGACACCGGCGTAGCTGAGACAGCTGCCACAGAGGAAGCGCAGGCGGAAGCGCAAGAGCAGGCTATTGAGACTGCTCCTGAGACAGCTCCTGAGACTGCGACTGAGGCAGAAGCCGAGGCTCCGGCAGCTGAGGTTGAGGTGGAGGTGCAAGCAGCCACGACTATGGTGACGCTCGATGACGCGCCTGCCGCTGCCGCTGCAACCTCTGCTGCTTCCGCTGAGGCTGCTTTAGCTGAGTCTTCTGCTGCCGCTGAGGAAGAAGCGCCAAAGCCAAAGCGCCCCCGTCGTCGTAGTGCCCGCAAGGCCCCAGCTGCTAATGCTGAGGACACAAACGAAGCACCCTTAGCAGAGACGGCAGAGGCTGAAGATCAAGCTCAAGAGCAGAGCGCAGCTTCAGAGGAACAAGCGACTGCAGCTGAGGTTGAAGCCAACGCCTCTGAAGAAGAGCGTCCTGAGGAAGCTCCTACGCGCCGTCGTCGCCGTCGTAGTGTCCGCACAACAGCTACCCCAGACCTGAACACCTCTGAGGCAGTAGACTTACAGGCAGGCTTAGAGCAGGCTTTTGGTAACTTCCAAGCAGAGCAGCAACAGCAGCTTGCAGAGCATCCTTTAAACAAGATGGGTGCTGCAGCTGAGGATGCTCCTGCTAAGGAAGCTCCTACTAAGGAAGCTTCTGCTGAAGAGGCACCTGCTGCGACTAGCCGTCCACGCCGCCGCAAGGTAAGCGAGGCTACCGAGCAAGAGACGGAGTAATCTGTTCTTATCAGGATAGAAGCGCTCTGTCCCTGTATATGGGGCAGGCGCTTACTGCGAAGTAAGTTTTTTCAAGGCAGGGCCATAAGCTCTGCCTTTTTACTTTGTGGGGATGGCGGGTAAAGCTTGTAAAGAGTGAGATCGCTTTTCCCTTGTTCCTTCAGGGGTACTATGAGCTTGCAAGCAAGTCCCCCAATCAGGATTAATCGATGGGTTAAGAGTCACTGCCACCGCATGGCAATAACACCGCGAACCATCAGCAAGCGTCGCTACCGCGACGTACCTCTAAGAGAGTTTAATGACAAGTAGCTGTGCTTACACAAGGAAAAACACCCTCTTTAGGTAAGCACCTGAGCCGTGATTATGGCGTTTACTGTTCGCTACCTCAGAGTAGTATGGAGGCTCTATCCCCCCAACACTGTGGAGAACCGAAAATCCCAATCACATCACATTCCTGCCCACAAAACTTGTATAATAAAGCACTTTTGGACGCCACATACGTGGCCGCGCCTTCCTTCTGTCTTGCAGAGTGCTCTTTATCATGCCTAATCCAATGCTTACGATCGCCGTGCGTGCCGCCCGTGCTGCCGGTAACCTCATCTCCCGTAACCTCGGTCAGGGTACCTTCGCCGTTGAAGAAAAAGCCAAAAACGACTTAGTTACCGATATCGATAAGGAATGCGAGCGTACCGTCGCCTCCATCCTCCTTAAGGCCTACCGCGATCACAGCATCTTAGGTGAAGAAAACCAAGTCCAAGGTAATAAGGACTCCGAATATAAGTGGATCATCGACCCAATCGATGGTACCACTAACTTCGTCAAGGGCATCCCTCACAGCTCTGTCTCCATCGCCCTGCAACATAAGGGTATCACCACCGTCGGTGTCGTCTACGACCCTATCGCCAATGAGCTCTTTACCGCCGCTCGTGGTGAAGGTGCCTACATGAACGGCCATCGCATCCGCGTCTCCTCCTTACAGTCCTTAGACAGCGCTATCGTCTGCACCGCCTTCCCAGTACGCTATCGCGAGCGTATGAATGACTACCTGCCACTGTTTGCCAAGCTCATTAACAACTGCGCTGACGTGCGTCGTACCGGTTGTGCCAGCTTAGACCTGTGCTACACCGCCTGCGGTCGCTTTGATGCCTACTTAGAGCAAGGCTTAAAGCCATGGGACTTTTCTGCTGGCGAGCTGATTGTGCGTGAGGCCGGTGGTGTCGCTACTGATTTTATGGGTACCCCAAACTTTACCCGTACCGGTAACATCGTGGTGGGTAACCCTTACTTAGTGCAGGCTCTGCTCAATAAGGTCTGTGACCCACAAAACTTAGCAGGCACGCTGCGCTAAAAAAGCGCCATCCTACTCTCCTCCACAGAATAAAGCCCGCCGCTTCCAGCGTCTTCACTGTACCAAAAGGTATCCGTACAATCTGCTCTGCTGAGAAGCCTACACGGCAGCCGCCTGTTGCAGGGGCTGCCGCTTACCTGCCCCACAGCTCTCCCGTTCTCCCGCAAGCCCATGGCCGAGTCCTACCCACAGCCATAATAAAGTAGGCAACTAAACTCAGCGGCTCAGCACAGCTTCACTCAGGGTGATCTTAAGCTCACGACAGACTAAAGCTCATCTTCCTTCAGCCATTACCGCCCTTGTGCCACGCCTTTCTACTCTCTTTAGTGCTGTCGCTCCTCACGGTAAGTTGCTGGGTATGAACCTCTGCCCCCCTCCAAGTGAAAAGGCTGTATAGCACAACATCCCAGCACTCTGTGCCCCATATTACGTGTACGTGCCCGTCTCTATACCCGCGTTTCATTCTCGCCACCAACTACATACAGACATAGCTGTATGTAGCGCCATGTCTATTTATAGTTTCAAAAAGAGCATTGATACAACAGGGCTTATCGACATTTATCGCGCTTATATATCGTTGTAACTGGGAAAAATCATAGCGTTGTAGTGCGCTCTTAGTTTCTAATAATGCTAATATGAATGGATAAGCTGTGTGCTCAAGCTTGCTTTGCCTGTACTCAATCTATGGATATAGGCCGTTCTTCTTTTCTCACCACACAGGTTAAGGGGGACGTATGTTACCGTTAGATCACAACCATCTCTTCCAGCGTTGCTGTCACAGCTTCGCTGCCTCGCCACCACTATCACGACCACAGGCGATGGCAGCAACACCTACTCACTCCACAAAGTCGTCTTTTTGTGACTCTATCCAAACCACGCAAGGCTATATCTTAGGGATGCTGGTAGGCCATGAGGATCCCTTAAGTGCCGACAGTATCACCAACTTTGTCCACGCCATCAATGCTGACTTTGCCTTAAGCGCCGCAGACTTGCAGGTGTACCACACTTTAGCTTCTGCACTAAAACAAGAGTTGCAGCTGCAGTGCCTTCATCTCTTTGTGTCCACGGCTACAGAAGAGCCGCAGGTCACAACGCGCTGTCGGCAGCTGAGCAACATTGCCATTGGCTTTATCATTGGCTTTAGACGGGCACGCGCTTGTGCAGCGTACAAGGCCTATGACGAGCAAACGGGGCAGACCACCGCTGCCTGTGACATTCCTTGCGTCGTTGTAGATGACGACAGACTGCTCTCTGAGCGCTATCTCCGTGACCGGCGCACGGTGCGACGCTTAGCAGAGCGCTTCCCTTCCAAAACCATTGCCCACCAAACAGTGGATGCTGATACCTCGCAGCTACAGGACATCATGACCTATCTCTATGAGCATGTGCCTGCACCGGCGGTGGTCAGCGTTTCCTAAAAAGAAGATGCTGAGAGTAGAGCCTAACGCTCAGCTCAGAGCAACTTACCCCAAACTCCTATGTCACTTATTTCTCCGGCTGCCACTGCGCTGTAGTGGCAGCTTTTTTGGCTCTCCTCAGAGTTTGGTGGATGCCAAAAGCAGCAGCGCCCCTGCGATCAAGCAAGGGGCCCTATATGATGGCGTTTGGCGCTACCATCCTTGAAATAGTGTTGGTGCCATATCCACCAAACTCTGAGG
>JAHLFE010000049.1 GCA_018884035.1 Candidatus Anaerobiospirillum pullicola | reverse complement strand
GCCCCAAAGGCAAGGGCAAAGGCAAAGGCAAAGGCTGTTGCCGCTCCTCACAAGAATAAGCTTGGCGCCGTCCCGTGCACTGGCTTTTATGTCGTGTGGCAGCATGTCGCTACAGAGCTGGGATTAGCGCCTCTCTTAGAGGGTATCTTTGGGGTAGAGCGAGCGCGTACCCTGCTCACCATGGCAGCGTTCTACGCCTTTACTGGCAGCCACGATCTGCCATCAATGTCGTATTTTTCCCGCACGCACATGGGCTTTACCGCTGAGAACCTTGATGTAGACAACGCTGGTGAGCTTTTTGCGGGTATCAATGCTGAAGAGCGGACTGACTTCTTACAGCAGTGGTTAGCGCTAAACGCAAACAAGGGATCTGTAAGCGGCAGCTGCTTTTATGACATCGCCACTATTGGCTCTATTGATGACAGCCTGTTTAGACATGAGTGGTTTTATGATGACGAGTTACCGCAGCCACACCTCGGTCTCTTTGTCAGCACGCAGAGCTCGCTGCCGCTGTGCTACTGTACCTACTATGCCTGCCGTAATGACCTGAGTGCCATCCCTGATGTCATGAGTGATGCCAGCTTACTGGGACTTAATGGCCGCATTACCCTTGTTTCTGACGAGCTGTGCGTTGAGGAACAGCATGCAGAGACAGCAAAGCTGTACACACTGCATTATGGCTATGGCTTACTGGGATGCATACCGCAACAGCAGCACCCAGAGGTTAGTCGCCTTTTGCTTGAGTGGCGGAATAACCCTCACCTCAATGCCGAGATTGCAGAGAGTCCCCGCTACTTCCAGACCAGCTCCACGTGCGATTACACCCTCAATGAGAGTGGCATCTCTGGTACCTTGTACATGTACAACGACCACTGCGCACTGGCGCAGGAGGAGATCGCCATCCATCGCGTGGCTAAGGCTGTTAATGCCGCGATTAGCGCGCAAGGAACTCTTATCACCCCCATGTCAGCGCTATTGTGCAGCGCTTGTTTGCAGTAGAGCCTATTGCGGAAAAGGGACAGCCTCTGCAGTACCGCATTACACCTGACGATAACAAGCTCAAAGCAGCACTAACTATCTGTGGCTGCTCTGCACTCTTTACCACGGAGGAGAGCATGGGGCCATGGGGCTGCATTGAGCGGTACCAGGCGAAAAGCGTCTATGAGCAGCGGTTTGCTTACCTCACCACTGACCACAGTGGCGAGCGCCTCTTGATGCATAACGAGCAGAAGTGGCAGGGAAAGCTCTTGGTGCTGTTCTTAGCCCTCATTGGAGAGAGTTATCTCAAGCAAGCACTATCCCCGTGGATTATGGCTCACCTTACGAGCTTAGAGGCCGCACTGCGTGAGCTTGCTGACCTTAAGTGCTACCCACACGGCACGCGCTGGTACTTAAAAGAGCAGCTTAGTCCTGAGCAGCGCGAGATAGTGAAAGCGCTGCAGCTGCCGTTAGATATCTTGCAGAACGCCAAGCGGTGAGCCCTTACAACCACTCCCGCAACTCCCGCCCTACCGCAACTCCCGCATTTAGAGCGCAGGCAAGCTCTCCGCAGAGCAGAGATTATCTTTAGAGAGCATCCTTAGGGGGAGTCACGTTAGCGGTAGCTTGTGTTGCCATCAACGGCAGTAAAGTACCTGTGCCGTCCATGCCAACTTGCATTTGCACGCTTATGCACGCACGCCCACACGCCCTTGTGTTGTGCTGATAGTCTCTGTTCTCCACTGTGCTCAAATACGCACCATGCAGCCCAGCCGCTCAGTGGCGCTCCCTGCAGTGCGGCCAAGTTGGTGCGACGCACTACGCACCAGCATTGCCTGCATAGCCAGTAGCACCGCTGCTGTTAGCTGCTGTTAGCAGCGCCCGCCCCTTGGCAGCGTGCCTGCGAACTAAAACAACCAATAGCCAAGTACGCTTGGTGGTGAAGCTGAACGTGGCTGTTATCAGCCTGTAAGCTGGATTTGCGTGTCTTTAAACTACCCTGAGGAATGCATTGAGGTCGATATGAGGCGTGCCGTTACCCTACTTGGCTTACTGTGATAACAAGGGGATGCAATAAGGAGATTACATATACCTTGGTGATAATCGACCAGAAAGGTAGATGGTCGAAGCTAATGTCAGATGTAAGGTCGATCATAGAAAAATGGCGCTAAGCTCGTAGTGAGCCCAGCGCCATATTGAGGGGTTAGAGCCAATGAAAGAGATCTAATACGCGTCTCCTCATAGAGCTGGTGTGGCCAGCAGTGTGGCTGTCACCGAATGATGTGCTATGCACATAAGCGTGCTACTTCTTCCAACCTTTGGTTGGATCTGCTTTGTAAAGGTAATAAAAACCACCGGCAACAAAGAGCAGAACAATTACGATGAGTGTAATTCCAACTAACACCATCTTAATAATGTTTAACGAAGCCGCGTAATTCCCTATGCGTAAGCGTAGGGATGTAAGCGGCCAATACCAGCATATGGTATAATGTTCCCAAGAACTCAAGAAAGGATATTTTGTCCCTACTTGATGGGGGCTTTGTGGACAAGCCCGTAGTGATCCGCAATCTACATCAGAAGATCAGATAGCGGCTCGCTACTAGAAAAAAGCAGTGTTAACACTGTGTAAAAGCAAAGTTAGCACTGTGAAA
>JAHLFE010000048.1 GCA_018884035.1 Candidatus Anaerobiospirillum pullicola | reverse complement strand
CAGTGCTAACTCTGCTTTTACACAGTGTTAACACTGCTTTTTCTAGTAGCGAGCCGCTATCTGATCTTCTGATGTAGATTGCGGATCACTACGGGCTTGTCCACAAAGCCCCCATCAAGTAGGGACAAAATATCCTTTCTTGAGTTCTTGGGAACACTATAACAGATGCTGGTATTGGCCGCTTACATCCCTACGCTTACGCATAGGGAATTACGCTGCTTCGTTAAAGACCAGCGCTCACTCAGCAGCGTGATAGGCATCAATCTCCCAACGTAAACCCGCAATAGCCGAGGTCAGCGTGGCTCGCTCTGCAGACACGTCCCAACCTGTGGTGGCTATGGCACTAACACTACTATCTTGAATCCCTGCACAGGGGATACGCTACAGTGCCGTCTATACCACCAGCAAAAAGCTGATGTTTATCAGCGTTAATGCTAAGAGGTAGCTATAACTCTACTCCCCATCGCTTCATCTTGATGCGGTATGCTTGCTTGCAAGTTCATGGAAACTCCAAGGTTGGTCACGCCAAGCGCTATCACATGGGCCCCATGCTTGATCACTGGGGAGCTGCTGCTGCTTTTTGGCATCCACCAAACTCTGCGTAGAGCCCCAAAGCTGCCTCTGTGCGTTGTAGCGGCACTCAAACTTAAGCTGTCTGTTGTGGTCACAAGATGCGTAAACAAGGCAAAAGCACGCTATCTTGCTATCTGTGGTGGTTTGCTCGTGGAAGCAGCCGTCCTTACAAGTCGCAAAGCTTAAGCTTTCTGCCATAGGGTACTTTGGGGCATGGAGTTCCTAAAGAGCTGTCTGCGCAACTCTATTTACATTACAGCCCCGCTGTAGCATCTGGGGACGCCTTGTCGTTGAGGCTGTTGTTGCTACAAAAAGCTGATTTTTATGCCTAGCAAGGCGTGCTTGATCATCGCCTCTATCCCCCGCAAATTGCTCTGATGTTTATTCTGGAATAGGCTTTGCAGTTTTGCTAGAAATTTTAGGTTTTTTCCTGATTCTTATGCCGTTTCTTGCGGCTGTTTTCCACCCCAAAGAGACTGTACGCTGGCCTTATTCAGGTGAGAGCGTAAATCGAGGTTCACATGCAGAATTTGCCACATGTAAATGCTCAAGCTTCTTCCCAGAGCGAGCGCGCAAATTCCTCCAACTCTACGGCCAATCCGTATGACCGCCTCTCGCCAAATGCGGAGAGCTTTGAGCGCCGCTTCTCCTCGGTTTTAGCCTCTTTAAAGACGCGCTTAGGTGACTTTACTGATAAGAAGCGCAGTGACACCTTTAAGCAATCCATGCAGGACAGCCAGAAGCTGGCGCAAGAGCGTAGCGATCAGGCGCGTGAACTGCGTAATCAGAAAGAAGAGCAAGAAGAGCAAGAGCGTAAGCTCCGTGCCCAGCGCGAAGCGGCCCAAGACCGTGCTGAACATGCGCAAGCACTGAAAGTCTTAGCCCAACAAGCGCAAACACAAGCTACGCAAGAGCAGCAACAGGCCCAGCAGTCACAGCAAGCCCAGCAGTCACAGCAAGCCCTGCAAGCCCAGCAAGAGGCTAGTAACCGTGAGTTACGCCCATCGGAGATTCTCGCTGCCGCTTACGCGGCGCAATCTGGTGCCGCTGCTACTGCCACTGCCTCAGGTGCTGCCTCCACCACTGCATCCGGTGCAGCTACCAGCATTGCTTCAGGTGCCGCGACCACAGCCGCCTCTGGCGCTGCTACCCTGTCATTAAGCGCAGCCACTACGCTCAGCTCTGGCAGTGCTACTGGCACCAATTCCTTTGCCACAGTAGGTAGCGCTAGCGGGGCTGGTACTGGTACCAGTACCCAAGGCCTTGCCTCTGCTGCCTCTGGTGCTGCTACTACCGTAGCAAACGCTACAGTAGCCTCCGGTGCCGCAACGACTACCACTACTGACGGTAGTGTTTCCGGAAGCGGTGTGACCTCTATTGCAGGGCAGGCTGATGCCGCTAGTGGCAATGGTTCTGGTGCAGGCAATGGTGCAGGTAATGGCAATGCCGCTTTAAGTGCGACTAATGCTGCCTACGGTGCTGATGATGCTGCCCCTAATGCTCAAGCGGCCGCACAAATGCTGCAGGTCGATGGTGTTGAGAACACCGATCGCGCTATTAGCTCGTCCTTAAATGCCTTAAACCAACACCAATTAGGCAATATGGACTCGCAAGAGCAGAAACTCACCACGGCACAGCAAATTGCGCAGCTTAATCGTGAAGAATTAAAAGAGAGCCTCGACGTTATGGCCCGTAAGGCCAACGTCAGTAAGCTGAGCTTACAGATGGCCAATCCAGCTGCTTTAGCACAGGCCCGTCGTGATGCGCAGATGCTGGCTGGTTTACCAACATCCCAAGACACCATTGCGGCCCTCGATGTCTCACGTTTAAACCTCATGGCCGCTCAAGGTAACGGTAACGGCTCTAACCTCGCCGCTATGGCCGGTGTGGTTACCGGCAATTCTCAGAGCGTAAGCCAAGTCACAGCGCTCAATTCCGGCCCAGTAGAGACTGTTGGCCGTACTAGCACCGAGATTCTGATGCAACAGCATCAGCTGCAACAGGAGACGCACGGTGTAGTTGAGAAGCAAGCTCTGACTGCTGCCGGTAGAGCGCAGCAAGCAGCGCAGCAATTACAAGCTCAGGTCGCCAATAACGCGAGCGCGAGCGCAACCACTAACATTGCCTCTGCTACCCAGAGTCAGGCGCAAGCGACAGCACAGGCTAACGCCGCTACTCCTGCACAGGCTGCTACCATGGCTGCCAATACGGCTCCGGCAGCGGCGGCTAACGCAGCCACTGCGGCTAACGCTGCTTTTGCGCCGGTGCCACAGAATATGGCCGCGCAAGTGGCTGCCACCTCCGCTGCAATGCAGTCTCTGGGTGCTGATCGCGCCCGTGCTGAGGGGAGCTTAACCCAAGCTAACGCTGCTACTGCTGCTAAGGCCGAAAAGAGCACGGTTGAAGCTGAGAATGGGCACTTTGGTAAGGCGGCTGAGGCTTTATTACGCCTTGCAGCCAAGCAAAACGCTGATGGTCGTTTTGATGATGCCACTACCAAGCTGATGGCCAATACCATTGCGGAGAATCAACTCTTAGGCGAGGTCGCTGATAGCGAAGTGCGCAGTGCCCTTGAGTCCTTACAACAAAATGTACGCGGCCAGAATGAGGCGAGCGCTGCTGTGGGGTACCAAAACAGCCGCTTAGCCAGCATCATGACCGAGGGTGCCATTCGTGAGCAGGACTTAGCCGCTGCCGCCGCTGGTATCAATGCCCAAGCCTCTTCTAGCCAGCGCTTAGCACGTGGTGCTCAGGCTGATGATTCTAATACCGTGAGTGCCGCTGCTACGCTCAATGGTGAAGCCCAAGGTGCGCAGTTAAGCGCGGCGGCACAAGCCCAAATTGCTGCTGAGCAAGCTGAGGCGGCGCAAGTACGAGAGCAAGCGCAACAAGAGCTGCAAGCTGATATCAGCCGTGGCTTTATCTTAAGCTCTGACCCAAGCTCCAATGCTGCCATGATTCATGAGCGTGTGATGCAGATGGCGGCACGCAACTTAAAGCACTTAGCGGTGGATATGGAGCCTGAGGGCTTAGGTAAGATGCGCGTCAATATCGACTTAAACGATAAGAACGACGCCTTATCGGTATGGGTAGCTGCCGCTGATCCACAGACCCGCGCTTTATTACGTCATACCTTACCAGTGCTGCAAAGCTCACTGGCACAGCAGGATATCGTTACCCAGACGCAAGTGCTGGACTTAAACGAGATCGAAGCTGAGGAGCATGCGGAAGCGGCAGTACGCGCCTCGGCGGTGGCACAACAGCGCTTAGCGGCGCAGGGAGGCAATACCACTGCTACTACTGAGGTGGCAGCTGCAGAGACCGCCCCAGCCCAGCCACAGCGTGGCAATGCCATGATGAGCCGCTGGAGCAGCGTGCACAGCACCACTGATGGCCAAGGCCGCTTACGTGGCGTCTAGACAAGGAATTAGAGCCAGAGAGCACCATTAAGCTCTGCAAGAGCATCTGCATCCACAGTAGGGCTTAAGCCTTTGCGACTCATTCCGCGCGCCATGAGACGCCACATCCCCGAGGCGTCATGACAGCAGCAAAGAGAGGAGCTTACCGCGAGGTAGGCCCCTCTCTTTTGCTGTTTGGGGCTTTGTTGAGACATTGCTTCGTAGGTAATCTAACAAGCGCCTGACGGCGCCTTATCTCGAGAACAGCGCTGCCGCAAACACCTACTTTCAGGGTAAAACACCTGATTGGTAGGAAGTTACCTCCTTGGGGCTTTGCTCGCCCCTGATCGCTGCCATATCCTGTCTGTTCCTGTCTGTTGTCGCACAAGTTGACTGTAAGCTACGCGCCCTGTAACTTCTGCTCTGACGCCTTGCCTCTAGCGCCCTTCGCATAGGCTGTCCTACTTCATTTCCTCATAACAGAGCGCTGCTATATCCGCTCTTTTGCGCTATCCAAGCTACCATTAAGCAGCCTCTACCGCTGGCTGCGCCTCTATCTCCCTTGTGCGTTCCAGTGCAACCCTGTGCGCAGCTCTTTAAGTGCACCGCAGCTTTGCTGCCACACAGCATGACACCGTACCCTCTTTTAGGCCATAATGTAGCGCTTATACAACCCTTTTTCGCGCTGCGCCTTTCTGATGCAAGGCATACTGTTTGCACCAAAGTGCGCTCAGAATACCTTTGCTGATTATTTGACAGCGCGCTAAGAGGGTGCAAATCCGTTATTTATGCCGCTGGCGGGCCTTTTCTTTGCTGCAAATTTAGCTAAAGTTGGGGGCTTCTTATATCGGCAATCATTGCGCTATTTTTAGGGATAACAGCTCACACCACTCCCATGTTTATCAGCTTTGTGCTATGCCGTGGGTTTTTCTCTGCTCTTAAGCTCCAAAGAATCAGAGCTGAGGTGAGCGTAAGGACAGCGTAGCTGGCCTTTCCCGTAAGCTTGTGCACTCCTGCCTCAAATAGCCATGGCGATGGCGCGAACGTGTGGCTATGCCCATTTCCCAGTGTGACTCGTCATTGAGCGCGCTTGCTATGCGGTGGCTGAAAGGAGCTCGACTTCTTAACTGTTTTAGGAACTGTTACGGGGCTTAGCCCTTGCTTTTAGGAAGCCGTCCCTGCGGTGAAAAAGCTTAAGCAGGGTGGGCCAAAGCTTTTGCGATTGGGACAGGAGAGAACTGATGTCAGATACGTCTGATGGTTTAAGTGCCGGCATGGGATCAAGACGCAAGCTCTTTTTGCTTATCTTGGTGATTGTGGTCTGCATCCTCGGTATCGGTGGTTACACCACTTATGCCTATCTCTATCACAAGTGGCCATTTGCTCCAGATATCACCGTAACTCCAGCTGCACAGGTAGCAGGTAATGCTGCTGTAGCGGCGCAACCTAGTGGCGCTGCTATCGATAATACCGAGCAGTACGTGCGCTTTGAGCGTGCCTTTACCTTTAATTTGCCAAGCGCCAAGAGCAATAAGGGCCACATGGTGCAGGCCGAAATCGTCTTAGTGACTGTAGGTCAGATGAACACCGCTCTGGCGCAAAAGCATTTGCCGCTGATTAGCGCAACCATTTCTGAGATCTGCGGACAACAGGATTTTGATAGCTTAGCCAGCCCATCCGGCAGACAACGTTTTAAGCGTTTACTGCTCGACGGTATCAGAACCAAGATGACGGGTATCACCAATGAGCCGGTCGTAGAGCAGGTGCTCTTTACCAACTTTGTGATGCAGTAGGCACAGCAGTAGGCGCAAGGCTTTTATGACTGAGTTTCTGACGCAAGACGAGATCGACGCCCTGTTACACGGCTCAGATGATGTCGATCCCTCTTCTTCCTACCAAGAAGACAACCACGGCATTAAGCCGTTTGACTTCGGCTCGCAAGAGCGCATTGTTCGTGGTCGTATGCCGACCCTCGAGCTGGTGGACGAGCGTTTCGCCCGTCACATGCGCATCAGCTTATTCAATATGATGCGCCACAGCGCGGAAGTGACGTGGATTGGCGTCAAGATGATGAAGTTTGGTGAGTACGTGCAGACGCTGTACGTGCCTACCTCGCTTAACATGGTGCGCTTCCGCCCATTAAAGGGCACCGCCTTAGTGACCTTAGAAGCCCGCCTTGTGTTCATCTTGGTGGAGAACTTCTTCGGTGGTGAGGGTCGTTTCCGCGCCAAGATCGAAGGTCGTGAGTTCACGCCTACTGAGCGTCGTATTATTCAAAAGCTTCTGAAGATGGTCTTTGAGGACTACAAGGAAGCATGGGCTCCAGTCATGGACGTGGAGTTTGAATACTTAGACAGCGAAGTCAACCCAGCCATGGCTAACATCGTCAGCCCTTCTGAGATGTTAGTGGTCAATCAGTTCCACATCGATCTCGACGGTGGTGGTGGCGATATGCACATCGCCTTCCCTTACTCGATGATCGAGCCAATCCGTGAACTGCTCGATGCCGGTGTGCAGTCCGATAAGGGCGATACCGACGTGCGCTGGAATAAGGCTCTGCGTGAGGAAGTCATGGACGTGCAGGTTGACATGCGCGTCAAGATGCTTGATCTGGTGCTCTCCTTAGGCCAGATCATGGATTTAAAGCCTGGTGACGTCCTTAACGTGGAGATGCCTGAGGAGCTCTTGGTCTACATTGAAGACCTGCCAAGCTACCACGCCAAATTAGGTCGCACTAAGGACAAGCTCGCCATTAAGATCTCCGAGGTGCTCAAGCGTCCACCTTCAATGAAGAGCGATCTCTCCATCCTCAAGGGTGCTGGTATCAACCTTGATGATGACGACGAGTTTGAGGATCTGGACGACGATTAACCTCGTTGCGGCGTAATGGCTCTTTGGGGGCTTGCCTCCCCAAGCTTTTGCTCAGAAGCCGTCTTTCTGCTCTAAGGTGGCCTTAATTTTCCTCTCTTGTCTTGGGTGCAAGGGAGTTTTGGCAAAGGGGCCATCTGCAGTAATAGCCTTTTTCAAATTTTGCCTCAGCTGAGGCTACACAATGGAGCCGCCATTTATGTCGGATATCGAAAACACTGATTGGAGCAATGGCTTGCCTTCTACCGATGGTGATGGTGGCGTAGGCGACCTGAGCGCGGCAGAGTTAGATCACTTTGATGATCCTGCGAAGAATAAGGCTCCACTGTCGCGCGAAGAGCGCAAAAAGTTAGACGCCATCTTAGACATCCCTGTAACCATTACCATGGAAGTGGGCCATGCTAAGATCACCATTCGCAACCTGCTGCAGTTAAACCAAGGCTCGGTGATTGAGCTGGAGCGTTTAGCAGGTGAGCCATTAGATGTGCTGGTTAACGGCACCCTGATTGCCCACGGCGAAGTGGTGGTGGTGAACGACAAGTTTGGTATCCGCCTCACTGATGTGATCAGCCAAGTGGAGCGTATTAAGAAGCTGCAGTAGTCTGCGCTTTGGCACAGGCAGTAATGTCTGGTGTCAGCTACCTCGGTTTTTCTGTCACGTCGAACGTGTTTGCTACCCTCAAGTTTCACTGCGTGCGCGTGAGAGTTGGGGGTTTTCTTTTTTTAACGCTGTGGGGCAGCGTAGAGCAAGCTGTATCTGTAAGGAGACAGCTGCTTACAGCAAGTGCTGGTTTAACCTAAGGGGGCACTTAGTAGCGTAGCCTCTTTGCTTAGTTTTGCTTGAGATAGCAGGCCGTGAGGCACCGTGAGGTGCTGTAATACGCGCTCTAGCAGCAGAGCTGAACAGAGTAGAGAAGGTAGAGTGGCGTGCTACTGAGTGGGGCTGTACTCAAGTTAAGCCCCTTTACGCTGAAGTTAGCGTGCGCTGAGGCGCTGAAAGGTGCTGACTGGTACCGTCAGCTGTGCTCGCTACTTAGCGTAGAGCAGGTGGGGGAGAGTGCTGCTTTAAGTGGTGTAACCCCTGTCTACAGCACCGTTACCCTCAAGAGCATCACGCCGCGCGGCGCTGCGATGCTCTGGGCGACACCACAAAAAGCACTGAGAGGCATCGTGCTGCATCACGCCGCATAATCATTACTCTGAGGAGAGGAGTAGGGAAGTAAGGAGATGCGACTGCCAGTCTGCGTAACAGAGCAGCAGCAGCAGCTCCCATCGCTTTACTTACACGATAGTGTGGCGGTAACGCTTCTTGAGATGCTCTGAGGTGCCGAGAGGCGCGCTCTGACTCAGAGTAAGGAAGTAGAGTAGAGAACGCCACTAAGGTGGTTCCAGACATGTACTACTCTGCATCAAGGAGTAGGCTTGGTTGCGCGGAGCAGACTCTGCTGAGCGGCTGCCCCTAAGCAGTAGCAGCACCGCAAAAGCTCTTTGTGGTTGCTTGCAGCTGCTCTCGCAAATCGCCAGTGCTCTGTGCTCTTGGTGGCTGCATGCAGCCCAAACTCAAGCCCCTGACGCTACGCATGCCACTAACACGCTCTCCCCAACAGCTCTGCTAAGGCCACAGACGCCGTTTTTACCACTTGCAGCACTCCGCACACTCCACCAACTCTCTGCACTTTCTCTCATTCTCTTCTCGTCCACTGGTTCGAGGTAGCACTATGCACGTACCTAACAGGACATCCACCGCCCACTCTCTGCAACGCCTTGCCCGTTGTCAGCGCTTCCTGTCACGACCAACCAGTGTCGCTCTCACCGTTCTTTTCTTAGGATTAATTCCCCTCTCTTCAGGGGCCAAAGCAGAGTCGGCCGGTATCGCTGTACGTATCGATAACAGCGCCACCCAGCTGTTGGCACAAAACGACATCCCAGCCTCCACACAGAGTGCAGAGGTAAAGAGCAGCAGTGCTGATAAAACTACTAGCACTCCTCCTGTGAGTGACTCTACGGATAGTGCCACCACTAAGGAAGAGGGGAGCACCAACACCACCTCTGACAGCACCACTGCCTCTACCACCACTACACAGCCTGCCTCTGATAAAGATAGTGCCACTAGCACCGCTAGCACCACTGCAGCGTCTACGGCCTCAACGGGTACCTTTGCTGATAACTCTTCCTCTGGCACCAAATTAGGCAGTGCCTCTTTTGGCTCCTTAGGCCAGAGTGGTACTAACCATAAAGGTGTTTTAGCTGATGGTGGTTTAACATCCCCAGGCGGCATCGCCAAGTGGTTGCTCTCCACCATTGTGGTCTTGGGCTTTATCTTTTTAGTTGGCTATTGGCTCAAGCGCTCACGCTTTGTGCGTGGCGCTACCAGCACCATGCAGCTGGAGACGCAAATCTCCTTAGGCCCAAAAGAGCGTATCGTGCAAATGCGTGTGGGGGAGCGCCATTTACTCTTAGGTGTCACCGCCCATAACATTAACCTGCTGCTCGATCTGAATGCTCCTACAGCACCAGCTCCTGTAGCTCCAGCAAATTCTGATGGTGCCGCTCCACGTGCGGCTGCTCCACGGCGTGTATCAACCAGTCGCACTCAAGCGAAGCGCTATGAGGCTGACGACGAGCGTGATTTTAGCTGCCAAGCGCTAGCACGTGATGACTACGCTGCTGACTATTACGACAACCCAATTGAGCGCAGTTTGCACGAGCACGAGCGCGAGCGCGAGCGCGAGCGCGCTCACAGACGCCGTCGTGATTATGATAGCCAGCGTGACTATGAGCATGGTCGTGATTACGAGCGTAGTCGTGACAATGATCGTAGTCGTGACAACGACCGTAACTATGATTATGACGAGCGCCGTCGTGATTACGACCACGGCCGTGATTATGACCGTAAGCGTAGTGCTGATCGCGCTTACCGCCGTGGTGCTGAGGCGGGCTCTGAGAGAGGTGACGCTGGCCGTCATGACTACGCAGACTATGAGCGGGACTTACCGCAGTTTGCTGAAGAGTATGATGATGAGCGCTACGCCCCACGTGCGCCTTATCGTGATTCCCGCCGTGAGCTCTCCTTAGTTGATGATCTTCCTTTTGAGGAAGAGAGCGCCAAGCGCTCCCGCCGCGCCGCGCGCAATGAGTATGAGCACGAGTCTGCTGCTGATGCTAACACTGATAAGGCACACGGTAGCACTGCTCCTGATACAGCCAAGGCGTCTCAAGATAGCCACAATATCCTTGCAGGTGATGCGCAGGCCACGGCTATTTTACGGGCTGGTGTCAATGACGATGGTGACGATGTGCCCTTGCCAGAGGCCACTGTAAGTGGCACGACTGACACCTCTTCTGCGGATAGTCCCAGTCAAGCGCAAGAAGTAGCTACCCTAAGTAGCGCTACCCCTGCTACAGCTGACAGCGCTGCAGCTGCTGCCGCCGCCTCGGCCGCTGATGATGACGCTGCTGATTATGATGACAGACGCCATTATCCGTCCTACTCGCGCAATGATGCTGAGGATGATGCTGCTGACGCTTATGATAAGCAGCCTTACGATCCTGACTACAATGTCGAGGGCAGAGCGGAGTATGATGCTGAGCCATCTGTAGCTGACACTAGCGGCTATGAGAGCGCCTCACAGCGCTCACAAGTGCGTCGGACACACCGTAAAGCCCGAGGTAACCGCAAACAACAGCGCCTCGCTGCGCAAGGGGTGCATTCTTTGCCTGATGATAGCGTGTTGCGGGCACGTGCGGCGCGGGCCAAACGCGACCGGCGTCAACAGGAGCGCGATGAGGGCTCTGCTTTTGCCGAAGTATTTGCCCAGACTTACGATAAGACCGCCCGTGCGGCATCTGAGCGTAAGCGTCAAGACACTTAGTGCCTTACAGTCTTTTTTTCTTTTGTGTTTGCTCTTAAGCTGCTGCCAAAAAAGTGGCGGCAGCTTCTGCGCTACACTTTTAGTTTTAGAACACCGAACTTAGCAAACAGAACAGCTCACGTCCACTGGTGCTGTGCCTGCTCTTTTTCAGCGCAGCTGTAAGCTTTAGTTTAGCTTGCAGTAAAGTAAGCTTTACTCTGTGCCACGGCGCACATCTGATCTGAGCTCTGCTCAGCAGAGCTTAGGGAGTAGGGGCAGGGCCGCTTGCGGGCAGAGACGATCTGGAGTTTTCATGTATAACGAGCGAATGCACCAACTTCATCGGCTCAAGCGTCTGTTTGTGGGGGCGCTGCTGTGGAGTCTTATCAGTGGTATAGCCCTCTACTTTATGTCGACAGCCTCTGCTGCTGATCTCGACATGACGGCCTTTACGGTGCGCACTAACCCTGACGGCACGCAGGATTACTCGCTGACGCTGCAAGTGCTCATGCTGATGACGCTCTTGAGCTTCTTGCCGTCGATCATCATTATGATGACGTCCTTTGTGCGCATTGTGGTGGTGCTAGCGATTTTGCGTCAGGCCATGGGCTTACAGACCTCGCCATCGAACCAGATTTTAATTGGCTTAGCGCTCTTCATGACCTTATACATCATGACGCCGGTGTTAAACCAGATTTATAACGAGGCCATTGTGCCGTATCTCAATGAGGAGATTCAGGCGCGAGAGGCTATTGAGATTGGTCAGCGTCCGCTGCATGCTTTTATGCGCGGGCAGACACGTATGAGCGACCTCAATGCCTTTTTAGAGTACGCAGATGTGCAGGTGGAGAGAGTGGAGGATGTGCCGCTGCATGTCTTAATTCCTGCTTTCGTGGTCTCGGAGCTCAAAACAGCATTCCAGATTGGCTTTATGCTGTTCTTACCGTTCTTGATTATCGATCTGGTGGTAGCCTCGATCTTAATGGCCATGGGTATGATGATGCTCTCGCCAATGATTGTGTCCTTACCGTTTAAGCTCATGCTCTTTGTGTTGGTAGATGGCTGGACACTGATTATGGGCACACTGCTCGCGTCCTTTGGTATAGGCACACCAGCCTGACGCTGGATCTTAGCGCCAATGAGAGGGGGAGAGAGCACACCCCAGAGAGTGGCGCGCTCGCGCCGCTTAATCCAAAGAGGTGAGCAACAACGCAGAGCAGAGGTAGCGTTAGCCCTACCTCGGAGTAAGACGAGCTCGCGCCAATAGGCCAATAGAGATCTACTGCTCACCACCACGCATCAAACCATTTGCTGTAGCCCTGTACGTGCTCAGCATGCAGCATAAAAGCAAAAGCGCCTCACTAAAGCCAGAGGAGTTGGCAATGCAACCAGAAGTATTTGTGGATATCGTGCGCTCAGCTCTGAGCTTAGTCGCCGTCCTCGTCTCCGCCTCCATTCTCCCCTCGCTGATTGTCGGCTTATCCGTCTCCGTCTTCCAAGCCGCAACCTCCATTAACGAGCAAACCCTGTCCTTCTTACCACGTCTCATCGTCACCATCTTGGGTATTATATGGGGTGCCCACTGGGGGCTTAATAAGATCATCGAGTTCTTTATGGAGCTGGTGCACCAGATACCTTCGGTTATTGGCTAACGCCGCCAAGTTCACTTGAGGTAAGGAATGAGTGATCTAAGAAGTGACGTAAGATGGGATGAGTAAGGGAAAGGTCACTAATCTTGAGATGAATGGTGCAGGTGATTCTAATCCTATCTTAAGACGGTGCACCATGATTGCCCTAAAGACCATCATCTGTTAAGTCAGTCGTTCCTAAGCACAGCTTACAGAACAGTAGGTAGGCACAGCTCACAGTAGGTAAGAGGCGCAGAGATTATGGGCGCAGAATGGTTAGAGCCGCTGATGCTCACCTCACTAAACTCCGTGATGTGGCCATTATGTCGTATCGGTGGCTTCTTTATGACGGCCATGGCCTTTTCCGGCGCCGCTGTGCCGATGCGCGTGCGCGCTCTGATTTCCCTTGCGATTACCTTTTGCTTTTTGCCAAATATACCAGCGGTTAACACCGAGATCGAAGCTTTTTCGGGCCTTGGTATCATCACTACCATTAGTCAGGTCTTTATTGGCGCAGGTATCGGCTTTATTACCCAGTATTTAGCCCAGTGCTTTGTGCTGGCAGGTCAGGCCGTGGCCATGCAAACCGGCTTAGGCTTTGCCTCGCTGGTTGATCCTGTGTCCGGTACTAATGCTCCAGTAGTTGGTCAGTTCTTTACGGTGCTGACGACCTTAGTGTTCTTTGCGGTGGATGGGCACTTGGTCTTTATTCGCTTGCTCTTGCTGAGCTTTGAGACCTTACCTATTGCCCCTGGCGCTTTTACGCCGCCACATCTGACGGGCATTATCTACTTTGGTGCGCTCATGTTCCAAAGCGCCTTATCGATGTCGATTTCTGCCATTTGCGCGCTTTTGGTCATTAACTTTACCTTTGGTGTGATGACGCGTGCTGCACCACAGTTAAACGTCTTCTCCATGGGCTTTGCCATTTCTATGACCACGGGCTTATTCGTGCTGATGCTCAGCCTTAACTCTTACATGAACAATTTCACCATTGCCATTAATGAGCTGATGAGCAGTACCTGTACGCTGATTGGTACGGAGTGCGAGGGAATCTTCTAAGTAGGGGCACGTGTCAGAGATAGAGGTTAGGGATCATACCTGCGAACTTAAGCCCCTAAAGGTGTCAAGGAGCTCGGGGAGTTTCTTGCTGCAAGTGGCGACTCCTCTGTTAATCATCTGGAGATGAGCGCCTTAGACCACCCTTAGAGATGATGTTATAGGGCGCAAAGCTGTGTTGACCCAATTTAGGTTCGTGGTTATGGGGTGGAATGCACAGTTTCTTGCGCGTGCTTGATGCCACGACGTCAAGTCCTCACTGTGGAAGGAGTCACTACAAGTGACAAGTGCAGGAGAGATCGGCGCGCGCCACTTTGTGGGGAGGCGCTGTTAAGCTGCTGTGTTGCAGAGCATCTGATGTCGAGGCGTTGCGGCTGATTTTGCGCAAACCTCTAAGATACGGCTTTTATCTTAGAGTGTATCTACTGACGACTAACACTCAAGTTTAAGGCGCAAACCTTAAAGCTGGGTGTGCCCCTATCTCAAGCTTCAATGTGGTGGCTATCGTTTAGAGGCGTAAAGCAAAAACAGCTTATTTATCAGGAAAAATCCGTGACTGGGCAGCAAATACCTGGAATTTTCCTTGCATCTTTTTATGACTAAAAAAGTTAGCATAGGCTAACCGCGCCATATAGCACGTAGAGCAGAGCATTGCTGCTAATTACCCCCATTACGAGCCTTGTGTTTTGGCCCTGCAGCTTCTACAGCTTGATTTTACTCCGAATGTAGTCCTCATCGTACATCATTTGCCACTC
>JAHLFE010000047.1 GCA_018884035.1 Candidatus Anaerobiospirillum pullicola | reverse complement strand
ATTTTGTCCCTACTTGATGGGGGCTTTGTGGACAAGCCCGTAGTGATCCGCAATCTACATCAGAAGATCAGATAGCGGCTCGCTACTAGAAAAAGCAGTGTTAACACTGTGTAAAAGCAGAGTTAGCACTGTGAAACCGCAGACGTAAGTCTGCGGTAGTTCATTGGGGGTTTGCATGCGTGCTATGACCTCAGCACCACTGGCCTTGACTATGAGGTCACACTTGCCAATGGCTCCTCTGTAAGCATTGTGGGTAAGGAGCCAGATCGCCTCGCGCTGCTACCTTCTTTAGGGGCAGAACTGAGCGCAGGTAACTTTGCCCTCAAGGCCTTGCTCTCGGGAACGGTGTCTGATCGAGTCAGCTCTAAGAATAGCATCAAGGTGCTCTTAGTGCTGAAGGTGAAAGAGGTTGCTATCCAGCTTGCAAGCTGGATGTGAGTGTTTTCACACCATCCTGAAGGATGCAGTAGGTGCGCTCTGATGTGTTCCATCATTCCTTAGGTTCGCTGGTATGCCACAGCGCCCGCCCCACACCCTGATCTTGAGAGCAGAACCGCCAACTGATCTCAGGATAAGGTCGTCTGGGAGTGAATACCACCGTGCCCTCAATGCAAACCACGCTCACGCATTTTGAGGCCCCTACACTCTGCGTACACTGCGCAGTGGGTCAGTGGTCAGTGGTCAACGCACGCCTCTTTAGTAGGGAACGACTTACTTAATAGATGACGGCATGTATGGCAATCATGCGTGCCTCACCTCAAGGTAGCCACAACCAACTTGCCCCCTTTATCTCGAGGTGTAATTTGTTGCCCGCCCTCACATCTGCCTCCGGCAGTTATTAGAGCACTCATTCCTAGATGTCGTGTGCCTACAAGGAAGGCCGTCGCCTCTCTACTACCCTTAGCTGGTGGTGTTACCTTGCTGCCTTTGCTGTCATGCTGCTACGCTGCACAGCACAGCACAACAGCCCGCGCCTTTGTGCAGCTCTCCTCTACTACGCGCTTCTCTCTGTGTCAGCATTCTGTCTTTTTCCTGCGCATGCTCTGTGCAATTACAGCCGAAGTGCTTATTTATGGGGCAAACGCAGTGTCACCCTCTCCCTCAAACAACGTTACCCTAAGCGCCTGTGACTAGATAGCCACTGTACCTAAAACGGCTTATCTCTGCGGTTATAACCGCTTTACCGTCAGCCTAGCTCTAGCCATTAGTTGCTGCTCCCCGTGAACTTTTGGCGCGCCCAACCTACTAAAGAAAAGCAACAGCGACCTGTAAGCACAGGATGCTGTTCTTGCCCGCCTTTAAGGCCGCAAGATGCTTTCTTTTCTGCGTAGACGCCCCCAATCTCTCCTCTCACTCAAGCTTAGTGCTTATCACAGTGGGCAGTCAGAGCCAGCTTTACGCCCTGTTGCCCAAGGATATGTAATGATTACCTTATTCGCTGCCCTCTTTGTTCTCTGCGTGGTTTCTCTCTCGTTATGCTTCGTCTTTAAGCCACGTGCTTCTACCTCAAGCGAGGACTAAGAGCTCAGCTCTACTCCACTGATTCGATTGATTCGATACGCTCCACGCCTATGGTTAGAGCGTGGTTGCACCGTGACAATCCCAAATCACAAACAAACTTACTACAACAAAAAAGCCACAGCGCGCTGGCCCCTAAGATAGAGGTCAACACCTGTGGCTTTTTCTTTTGGCTTTTTCTTTTGGGCCGCTGCCCTAAGTTAAAAGTTAAAAGTTAAAAGTAGCCCCTGAGCCGCAAGGGGCAGGTGGCCTCTAGCAGCGCCCCAGCACCTACCACAAGCGTTACCCCCTTTAGGCTTACCTCTGCTCTTATGGCATCCCCACCATTAGCGCTAACGCTAACAGCGGAGAAGTTGGGCAAAAGCGCCTTATCTTGAGGGCTCATGCGCTTACCCATGAGCTCGGTGGTGGTAACACCTCTGGTTTTAGAGCTTTAGAGCTGAAACTTGTTAAGCACCAGCCTTCTTCAAGGCAGCATCCACAATCTGGGTTGCTTCCTTCTCGATCTGCTTGATGTGCTCTTCGCCCTTGAAGGACTCCATGTAGATCTTGTAGATGTTCTCGGTGCCTGATGGACGAGCCGCAAACCAGCCGTTCTCGGTCACCACCTTTAAGCCACCAATAGCAGCACCATTGCCTGAGGCAGTGGTCAGCTTCTCTAAGATCTTTTCACCAGCTAAGGTCTCAGCCTCAACCGCAGATGGGTCGAGCTTCTTTAAGACAGCCTTTTGCTTAATGGAAGCAGGAGCATCCACACGGTTGTACACAGGGGCACCGTACTTCTTGGTGAGCTCATTGTAGTGCTCTGATGGATCCTTGCCAGTCACCGCTAAGATCTCAGCCGAGAGCAGAGCCGCAATGATACCGTCCTTATCGGTAGTCCAGACCTCGCCGTTCTTACGCAGGAAAGAAGCACCAGCACTCTCCTCGCAGCCAAAGGCTAAGGACTTATCAAACAAGCCTGGCACGAACCACTTAAAGCCCACTGGCACCTCGTAAGCCTTACGGCCTAAGCCCTCAGCTACGCGGTTCATCATCGACGAGGACACTACAGTCTTACCCACCATGGCATTTTGTGGCCAGTTCTCACGGTGGGTGTAGATGTAGTTGATCGCAGCCGACAGATAGTGGTTAGGGTTCATTAAGCCGCTGTGGCAGACGATGCCGTGACGGTCATAATCAGGATCGTTACCCCAAGCGATATCAAAGTTGTCCTTTAAGGCAATGAGGCCCGCCATGGCGTACTTGCTCGAGCAGTCCATGCGGATCTTGCCGTCCTTATCAAGGCACATGAACGAGAAGGTTGGGTCAACCTTGTAGTTCACCACCGTGATATTGAGCTTGTACTTCTCAGCGATGCGATCCCAGTAGTAGAGGCCAGAGCCACCTAATGGGTCAACACCAATCTTGATGCCAGCCTTAGAGATAGCCTCGAGGTCAACCACAGAGCCTAAGTCGTCCACATACTCGGTGAGCATGTCGACTTCCTTGACGTTAGGCAGCTTTAAAGCTTGCTCGTAAGGAACGCGCTTTACATCCTTTAAGCCAGCACGCAGGATGTCATTGGCGCGGTCTTGTACCCACGAGGTAATCTCCGTGCCCGCTGGGCCGCCGTCGGTTGGGTTGTACTTAAAGCCACCATCGGTTGGTGGGTTGTGAGATGGGGTGATAACGATACCGTCAGATAAAGCCGCACCACTCTTGCCACGGTTGTAATTTAAGATGGTGTGGGAAATGGTTGGCGTTGGAGTGTAGCCGTGATCCTTTTCGATACGCACTTCCACACCATTAGCGCCTAAGACCTCAATGGCGGTGGCTAAAGCAGCCTCAGACAGGGCGTGGGTATCCATGCCAATGAACAGAGGGCCGCAAATGTTTTCCTTTTGGCGATACTCGGCAATAGCTTGGGAGATAGCCAGAATGTGGGATTCAGTGAAGGAGCCGTTTAAAGAGGTACCACGGTGACCGGACGTACCGAAGCTGACGAGCTCTTCTGGGTTATCAAGGTTTGGACGGTTCAGATAGTAGGCGGCCATCAGACGAGGAATATTGACCAGATCCGAGTCCAAAGCCTTGGTACCAGCACGCTCATGAATTGCCATACAAAAATCCTTTACAGGTCACGCAAAAAACCAAGTCTCAAATGGCGCAAGCCCCTCAGGCGCCCGCGCTCAACCTACGTGCAGAGCGCAACACTCCTCCTCCAAACAGAATCTCCCTCTGCTGTTTGCCACTGCCTTATCACTATGCAGAGCTGCCACTAAGTGCTGACATGTGGTGTGGGCTCTATCCCTGAATGCGCAAGCGCACCACAGAGCATGGCTAGGTAAAGACAGTGTGCTGCGTAGCGCGTGGCGGAGCACATAGGTAGTCGATCGATCTTATTCTAGACAGAACCGGCGCTAAAAAGTGTGGGACGGTGCAGAATTGTGAGCAATGTGACACTAAGAACACATTTTTGGCACAAAAGCGGGCTCTCCGCAGAGTTTGGTGTATAGCGTCTCCACACTACTTTGTAGGTGGCTCACCTTAAATGCCATAACCACGGCTTTTGAGCCAGCCTACATGATGTGAAGCTACGCTGTGGAAACAACCAAACTCTGAGAAGCCCCCAAAAACAAAAGGGGCCATAGTACCGCAGCACTATAGCCCCTTCTGCTTAACCTAAGCGGTTAGTCGTGGTGTAACGCGCTCTTAGTCGCGGTTGTTCACCGACTTCTTTAACTCGGCACCAGCAGTGAAGGATGGAGTCTTAGAAGCTGGAATCTGAATCACGGCACCAGTCTTTGGGTTACGACCCTCACGGGACTTACGATCGGTAACCTTAAAGGTGCCAAAGCCGACTAACTGCACACGATCGCCGTTGCTTAAGGCTTCAGTGATGGTCTCCAGCATGGCATCTAAAGCACGACGTGATTGGGTTAAAGGTAACTCAGAACGACGGGCGATTTGCTCGATAAGTGCAGACTTGTTCATACAACAACAATCCCTTTAAGAATCAGACAAAATTGGTATCGGCCTGGGCGGACTCAACCGGCGACTGCTGAAATTTCAGCACAACCAAACACAAATAGCAACACGTTTTCATAAAAAAGGGCATAAAATGCGGCTTTCTTCCCAAATTAGCCCCGAGCTTAGTTGCGCTTACTAATTGTCAGAATAGCATAAATAAGCGCTTTGCGTTTACCTCGTGCCCCACATTTCGCTCTGCTTTGTGACAACGGAAAAAATTTTTGCACGCACCCCTTGCATTTGTAGGCAGATTTTCCTATAGACAAGCCGTTTTTGCGCTTTTTTGGCACACAGGGGGCCAAAACGACATGTCGCTGGATGCAGTTTGCAGCTGCGGCACTGGGGAGTGTCACAGGTGGTTTTGCCGTGCCCCGAGCAGAGTTTGTGGCCAGCAGCACTACTGTTTCATGGCAGGCTCCGAGGCGTTACCTTGAAGGACACAAGCAAGCTTGCGAGCGCGCTGCTAGCAGTGCGGAGCGGGAAACAGCACCATATTACTCCCAAGTGCAGCTACTAACACACACACACACACACACTACCAAGCACCTACCTACCTACCTACCTACCGCTACCACCTGCTCTGAAGCAGAGCCTCTGAGAGCGAGGCCTCTACCCGCGACCTTCAGCCCACCATGGCTTGATGGTGTTCGTGGTGTGCGTTAATGCTACTTGGGGGTTAGTACTGCAAGTTAAGTTCAAGAGCCTACCAGATGGTTGTGCGTAGCTGCATCACCCTTGAGGGTTGCGACTATGCTGCTTTTAGTTGGCAGGCTCCTTTGAGACTCGCTGATATGCTCGTAATAGCCGCAAGCGCTCAGCTACTGCCCTAAGACACGCAACTAAGATCCTCAAGCTCTGAGCCCAGTGTAGTTGCCTACCAACTACCCACCAAAAAGCAACACCACCTCACCTACCCCAGCGCCCGCCCTGCAAAGCTGCGGCAACACGCCCTGCGCAATACACTCATCCCTAAGGTGCTCAGGATTACGCGCCTGCGTTTACTTGGAATCACCACCACTTACAATCTGCCGTCCCCAGAGCACGGTATCTCCTGCGGTACTTTTGTTGTTGTGCGTTTACTGCAATACTGGTAACTGCCAGCAAGGTATAGCACTAAGACACCTGAGAGCCGCCAGCAAGTACAGCACAACAGCTGAGCGACCGTAGAACACGCCACAGTGCAGTGCAGTATTGAAGGCAGTGGCTATCTACTGATGGAGTTTAAAAGTATTTAACACCAAGCTGTGCTTGATGGCCTCATGACAAACCGCTAATACAAGCCATCCCTTAGTGATCTCCAATAAAGATCGCTGATCGGTGTGGCTCGGCAAATACTTTTGAACTCCATCACTACTACACTTCCGCTGCTTGGTGTAAGGCGCGGTGCATGGCAAAGTGTAAAAGCAAACGACTGCTTTGAGGAAATCACTCTCCTCGATGACTCTACTCTTGGAGTAGCGATTGAGCGGCGGGTGTTTTTCGTTCTGGTGCAGCGCACTTACACCACAGACTTTGGCTTACATATGCTAAAATAAGGCGCCCTGACAGGGACTAGCAAGCTCACCTCCCCCTGCCGACGCTACCCTAGCCCCTAGCAACTTGGCGTTACCACCATACCAATCATGCGAGGTTAACAAGAGATGGATTTGTCTCGTCCTATCAAGAGAGCACTGATTTCAGTTTCCGACAAAAGCGGTGTGCTTGAGTTTGCTCAAGGTTTAGCTGCACGTGGCGTAGAAATCCTCTCTACCGGTGGTACGGCCAAACTCTTACAAGAAAATGGCGTCGCCGTCACCGAAGTCTCTGACTACACCAAGTTCCCAGAAATGATGGATGGCCGCTTAAAGACCCTCCACCCATTAGTGCACGGCGGTATCTTAGGCCGTCGCGGTCAAGACGAAGCTGTCATGAACGAGCATGGCATCAAGCCTATCGACCTCGTCTGCGTCAACCTCTATCCATTCTTACAGACCGTCTCTGATCCAGAGTGCACCTTTGAGCGCGCCGTCGAGAACATCGATATTGGTGGCCCTACCATGGTGCGTGCTGCCGCAAAGAACCACCGTGACGTCACCATTGTGGTCAACGCAAAAGACTACGACCGTGTCCTCAAGGAGATGGATGAGAACAACGGCTCGGTGACCTACCAGACCCGCTTTGACTTAGCCGTGGCTGCTTTTGAGCACACCGCCGCTTACGATGGCAGCATTGCTAACTACTTTGGCTGTATCGCTACCGACTACGGTATCAAGGACGAAGAGGCCGATAAGGACGCTGAAGAAGTTAAGAGCGAGCACGCTGCCGCTGACGGCTTAACCTTAAAGGGCCGTGACTTCCCACGCACCTTGAACTTACAGTTTGTTAAGCTCCAAGGCATGCGCTACGGTGAGAACCCACACCAAAAGGCTGCTTTCTACAAAGACCCTAGCATGCAAAACTCCAGCATTGCTACGGCGGTGCAGTACCAAGGTAAGGAGCTCTCCTACAACAACATCGCCGATACCGATGCTGCCATCGAGTGCGTCCGTGAGTTTTCGCAACCATGCTGCGTCATCGTCAAGCACGCTAACCCATGCGGTGTGGCTATCGCTAACCACATCACTGATGCCTACATTAAGGCCTTTGAGAGCGACAGCGAGTCGGCCTTTGGTGGCATCATCGCTTTAAACCGTGAGCTCGACGGCCGCACGGCGCAGGCTATTGTCGATCGTCAGTTCTGTGAAGTGATCGTTGCCCCATCGGTAAGTGAAGCCGCTAAAGAGGCGGTAGCGCAGAAAAAGAATATCCGCGTCTTAGCCGTGGGTGACTTAGGCGATCGTGAGCCACGCTATGACTACAAGCGTGTCAACGGTGGTCTCTTAGTGCAAGAGGCTGACTTAGTTAACGTCAGCCGTGAGCAGTTAAAGGTGGTAACCGAGCGTGCTCCTACTGAGGATGAGTTAGAGGAGCTGCTCTTTGCGTGGAAGGTGTGCAAGTACACTAAGTCCAACGCCATTGTTTACACCAACAACAAGCGCACGCTGGGTATTGGCTGCGGTCAGACCTCACGTGTGTTCTCGGCGCGTATTGCCGCCTTACGTGCTCAGGATGCGGGCTTATCCTTAGAGGGTGCTGCTTTAGCCTCTGATGCTTTCTTCCCATTCCGTGACGGTGTGGACGCCGCTGCTGCTGTGGGCATTAAGTGCATCATTCAGCCAGGTGGCTCCATCCGTGATGAGGAAGTGATTAAGGCTGCTAACGAGCATGGCATCGCCATGGTCTTTACCGGCATCCGTCACTTCCGTCACTAAAAGACATTGAGGAGGGGTAGCGCCGCTTTGAGTCGTGTCTACATGCAGAGGATCCTCGGATCGGAGTAGAAGCCTGTGGTGCTTATCCCACCTCAACACACCGCTTTTTTCTGCCCCAGAGGCACCACATGCTTTACTGCGGGTAAGGAACGTAACAACTATTAACTACCAAAATTTTTTTCGGCTCGGATCGGCTCTAGTGTGATGGGTAAAGCGCCATCACTACCTCAAGGATTGTCACACCAAACGCCATAACACCTAGCAACAGCTTAATTGCATTGGTACTACTGCGCTTTGGTATCAACCAACTCTGAA
>JAHLFE010000046.1 GCA_018884035.1 Candidatus Anaerobiospirillum pullicola | reverse complement strand
TTTCAGCGAGGTTTTCAAGAGGATCTGTCGTTTACAGCACCTAGAGGCATCTTCCGTCTGCAACGGCTAGAGCTAGGGAGCTTCAATGGTGCCGTTATTTAAGCGAAAGCTTATGTTGCTGGGTATGGTTTCCCCCCCACTGTTCCTCAAAGTATTTTCCCCCTATGTGATTGGCTTAAAATCGGCCTTTTAGGTTGGTTTAAGCCCCTTGGTGCAGAAACCTGATAAGGAGCATCGAGCGTCGCTACCGCGACGTATCTTGAGGTAGGTTATGGCAAGTAGCTTTGCTCACGCACAAGGGGAAAACGCTCTCGGCTGGTGTCACAAAAGGAGTTTAGTATGGCGATGCTCACTGTACGCCCGCACAAGGGCGCCTCTCTCACGAGCAAGCCACCACGGTGGCAACTCTATGTACGGGCCTTTGCCATGGCCCTATGCGGTAGCGTCGTGGCACTGTCTCTTAGTGCCTGTAGCTCCTCTGCTGAGAGCGATATGGCTGCCTCATCTACCACCGAAGCGCAGGCTAATGGGCCTCACTATGGCATCGATCAGCTGCAAAGCAATCTCTACCAACAGATGGTAGCAGAGCAAAATGGTCAGCCGTCGTGGACGGAGGCCAATGAGGATGTCTATCGCCAAGCTCTCGATAACACTGACCTCGTTTACGACGAGACTACGGCCTCGTTTATCAATGTCGAGGGAGCTCCGGCTACAGAAAACGTCTTTAGGGGGCGGTCACAGGTTTTAGACCCTGACCAGACCTCAGTAGAACGCTCCCCGCAGTCTTCGGAGCAAGGTAAACGTAACGCAGCTAACCCAACAGGGAGTGACGTCAGTGGCGCCGGTGGCGCCACCACCAGTACCGCTGATAGCGAAAAGCATGGTGGTGATGGCCTCAGAAAAAGCTTTGATCTCAAAGAGGTCATGGCCTTAGCCCATCGCGCTCAAGAGAAGTTAGTGGATGTGGGTTATGTCAGCCGCTGGCAACGCTTAGAGGAAGGCGACCACTTCCCTGCTCCAGAGCCTTACAACACCTCGTCTATTAAGCAGAACAAGGCATGGTGGCAGTTAGGCACGGGGCCACGGCGTACTGAGCGCAACTTCTACGATTACGATCCCTTTTACTACCGGCCATGGTACGTGCGCGAGTATGTGCACCCACTGCCTTACAACCGCTATCAGCGTGGGCCACGTGGTGGCGTCTATTTCCACTACACCTTACAGCCGCGCTAAGCTCTCAACAGCTCAGATCCATCCTGCCTTTTGAGATGCACTCCTACTCTGATTCTGAGTGCTCTCCCGCCCTATTTTCCCGCCAGCATTCTCCACCACACAGCAAACAGCAGCGCTTACTAACCCAGCTCTCTGACCCCTACGATCTAAGACTCACCACTGCTCTGTGCGCCAACTTTTCCCTGTTGCTGGAATCTCTACCTTTTTTGAGGCAAAACCACACTAACCGCAAATACCGAGCAAAAACAAAGAGAGGTGCTCACCTTGCGGCAAACACCTCTCTTGAATAATAGAATCTGGTAAAAGCTGTGGTGTGGCACAAGGCAAGCGCCAACTTTAAGTGTCCACATGGCACCTCATTGGCACTTACCGTACTAACACAGCGAGATCTAACAGCTCTCTAGAAGCTGCTGACTATTAGCCGATCAGGCTTAAGCCTAACTGTGGACGCATGTTGGCTTGCATCAGCATGGAAGCAGCAGCCTGCTGAATGATGCTCTGTTGCGACAGAGCAGCAGACTCCTCAGCGAAGTCAGCGTCTTGGATACGCGAACGAGCATCAGCCTCGTTAACAGCGACGTTGGACTGATTACGAATCGTAGACTCGAGACGGTTTTGGATGGCACCTAAATCCGAGCGTTGCGTATCAACTTGCTTGATAGCAATGTCCATCGACTCAATCACCTTCATGGCGCTGTCTGCTGAGCTGAAGCTGACACCAACGGCTTTAGTGCCATTAGCCAGCTTTGCATTGCTAGCAACAAAACCACCACTGGCATCAGTCTTACCGCCACCAGCTTTCATAATGGAGCTGAACTTGAAGGAGGATACCTCAAAGCTGATCTTATCGCCGGAGTTAGCACCAACCTGTAAGGTTAATTGGCCCTCAGAGCCTTTATTGTTATAAATGGTTTTGGAACCAACATTGGTACCATCAGCACCATCTAATACCAGCTTGCCACCATAAGTGGTCTGCTGGGCAATACGATTGATTTCCGTGATCAGCGCATTAGCCTCATCCTCTAAGGCTTGGCGATCTTCGGCGGTGTTGGTACCGTTAGAGGCCTGCACTGCCAGAGTACGAATGCTTTGCAGCATGGTGTGGATTTCGTCCATGCCGCCTTCAATGGTCTGGGCTAAGGCAATACCATCGTTGGTGTTGCGGTTACCTTGGTTTAAGCCATTGATCTGCGAGGTCAGACGGTCAGCGATCTGTAAGCCAGCGGCGTCATCCTTAGCGGAGTTGATGCGCAGACCAGAGGATAAACGCTGGTAGGTGGTATTCAGCGCATTGTTGGCGTTGGTAAGGAAGCGTTGACCGTTTAAGCTAGAAACGTTGGTATTGACATAAATAGCCATATGCCAAAAGCCTCACGACGTATGTTTTACTAAGTTTGTGCGAGGCCATGTAAAAGTCGCTTTCCTTGGCAAAGCGGTCTTAACACAGCCCCTGTTCAGACCACATCGCGATAAGGCATAGCATTAGCTATTGCCTTATTGGTGCGGCTGAAAGCCCTTATGAAGAGCGCTATTGCGCTCGTGGGCTGAAACAACCACCTTTGGCCTTGGGAGAGAATTAGTTCGCCAAGCCTCTAGGTAGCTGTTTGAACGACCAGAACAGGGGCAACTTGCTAAACGCTCTGTGTGTTAGCGCATGTTTAAAAAAAAAA
>JAHLFE010000045.1 GCA_018884035.1 Candidatus Anaerobiospirillum pullicola | reverse complement strand
GCCGGAGGTCTCGTGGGCTCGGAGATGTGTATAAGAGACAGCAAAAGCTTTGTGCATCTTAGAGGTGTTCAGGGCTGTCTGCTTAAGCTTTTTAGCTTGCTTAAGCGGTCGGTGGCGCATTGCTCAGTACATAGCACCATACTTCCTCGCTCTTACACATGAAGTTAGACCAGCAAAAGTCAGCTATGCTGCTTGCTTTAGTCCCAGAGAAAACAGCTTAAACATGAGAAAGAGCGTAAGCAAAGAGTCCCGCAGAGTTGTTGGCTAAGATGGGCGGCAAGTACACTGCAAATGAGCAGAGTTTGCTGTGCTCTGAGAGGAAAAGAGCAGAGAGCAGCGCTATAGGTTGGCGAGAGCAGCATGGCCAAAACACAAAGAGCAACAACAGCTGCTCTCATGGTGGTCTAAGGACGCGCAGCCCCAGCTGTGAAGCGGGATAGCCAGCATTTGTCTAAGGAAAAAACCTGAGCACTTTGCTTCCTTTGGGGGCGTAAGTTCGCGGGATGACGCCGCAGGAGTAGGTAGGAATCCACAACACCAAAACGCAAGAGGAGCCGAGAGCGTAGTGGCTCTGCTGCCTGAGGCAGAGACTGCTCACGCAAGGAGAGAATACATGTTACAGGGGATAGGGTAGCCCCAACTAGGGCACAGAGAAAGTGCAGAGAATGCGTAAAAGAGAGGGCTAAGATAAGCGCCCCGCCCGCTGGGCAGGGTTAACCAAAGTAATATTAAGACAGGCTGGTACAAAGGGTGTGTTCTCTACGTGAGGGAACACACCCCTGAGCTAAATTGGTCTCAATGTGCCTCACTGAAGTTAAGCACAGGACTTAGCAGGGAGTAATGCTCTCTGTTCTTGCTTGCCTCGGCTCGGTGGCATTAAAAGCATGCTCCTGCCATCAGCAGGGCTATGACAAGAGGGCAATTCTGCACACTCACTAAGCCCAGTTATTATGGCACAAGAGCATAACTAGGCTGGCGCTAAAAAGCGCTAATGTGTGCGCTATAGCAAATTTTATTTGCGGCTAAAGTGCAGGTGTAAAGACATAGCTAACCAAGAGTTTTCTGTAAATAGCGCAGTGGTAGAGCAGTGCAAAGAAGTGAGGTTACCAGCAGCTGCTGTGGCAGCTGTTTCAGGGCACTGGAGGCGTAGTGGGGTTTTGGTGGTAGCAGTTCGTATTGGGCGTCCCTAAAAGAATCACCCCCAAGACTCAAGGAGTAGGTGCAAGCTGGCGCCACTCTCGACATTTGGGCACCTCAGATGTGTTGCGGCTACCTACGATTGTTGTCCTCGCAGGAGGTTAAGAGGCAGCAGAAGCACAGTAGTGCAGGGGAGCAGGGCAAACTGACAACATTGGGGTAGCTCCCAAGCTCGTCCATCTGATCTTTTTGGCTCTGCACGCTCACCTCCAACGAAAAGTAGCCCCTGTCCCCATGCTTTGGGCTGGGCAAGTAGCTGAGCCCAGCACCTCATGTGAGAAAAAGTTCTTGCTACCTGAAAAAAGTGCCCCGCCACTAAAGCGATCAGGGTACAATTAGTCCTAATGGGCGCCATAGTGCCCACGGGGCGTCACCTGCTTCCTCTCTGCTGCAAGACCGTGACAGTTTTCAGTTTTACAGCGCACTTCTTGCTTGTTTCCACATAGCAAGGAGCTATAGCCATGTAAGTGTGTAGTGCTGTTCTACGCTTGCTGTTATACAGCTACCCCAGAGGCGTCTTTACGCCAGCTCCAGCGCGTCTCTTATCAAGTGGTGTGAAGTACGCTTGCTGTCAGCTTTAGCAGTATGGGACTGGTGCTTGTTGCTTGCTTTTGTGGCCCGTGCAGTCGTAACAGCACGTACCTCGCTGGCCTTATGAGGTTGTGCGCTGCGCTCTATTTCTATGCCCTTAAAACCTCTTACCTGTGGTTTGCGCAAACCTGAGGTAGGATGAGACTAATTCCCTCCTGTCGGATCGACGATAATGCCGTTCTTCTCCAATATCAAAGTCCGCCTACCGCACTATCTCAATCAAATAGTGCGTAATGATGCTACCGGCGGCGTGCTGATGCTGTTTTGCACTGTGCTCGCTTTAGTGTTGCAAAACGGTTCTTACAGTACCAGTTATCGTCACTGGCTGGAAATGCAAGCTGGTGTCGTCTTTGGCACCTTTGAGTTGATTAAGCCGTTACTTCTGTGGATTAACGACGGCCTGATCACTATCTTCTTTTTCTCTATCGGTCTTGAGCTAAAGATCGAGTTCATTAAGGGCCACCTCTCCAATCCCCGCAATATCGTGATGCCGTGTTTGGGCGCTATCGCTGGTATTGTGGTGCCATCGTTATTCTTTATTGCCTTTAACTACCACGACGATTACGCCATGCGAGGTTGGGCTATTCCTACCTCAACCGATACGGCGTTCTCTTTAGCCATCATTCTCTTGCTCGGACACCGTGTGCCAGTCTCGCTGCGCGTGTTCCTGCTCTCCATGGCTATCTTCGACGATATCGGCGCGATCTTAGTGATCGCTCTGTTCTATACCTCAGAGCTCTCTGGCCCAGCACTGGTGTCGGCCTCGTTTGCCATTTTGTGCCTGTTGGGTCTCAATTACTTTGGTGTAGCGCGTAAGCTCTTCTATCTCTTCTTTGGCGTGATCTTGTGGTTCTCTATCTTCAAGAGCGGCATGCACGCTACCTTAGCCGGTATCATCACCGCTTTCTGCATTCCAATGCAAAGCGCTAATGGTGAGCATATGGTGGAGGGGATCTACGAGAGTCTTAAGATGTGGGTAGCGCTCCTTGTGCTCCCTGTCTTTACCATAGCCAACGCCGGTGTCGATCTGTCCATGATCGACATCGAGGGCTTCCTCTCCCCTGTGAGTTTAGGTATTTTCACCGGCCTCTTCTTTGGTAAGCAAATTGGTATCTTCCTTACCATTTGGATCTGCATTAAGCTCAAGCTGGTGCAAATGCCGTCAGATGCTAACTATAGGCAGATTTACGGTGTCTGTATTCTCACCGGTATCGGCTTTAGTATGTCGATGTTCATCGACTCGCTGGCTTATCAAGGTAGTGCGATCTTTGAGTATGCCGATTCGCTGGCGATCTTAGTAGCTTCCCTGTGCTCAGGTGTCTTGGGCTATTGCTTCTTGCGCTTCTATGCCTGCAAGACCTTAGAGATTGAGTACCGTCCATGGTTACCAGCCCCAGGTGGTTATAAGGGTACTGCCAGCACTGCTTCTTTATATGTGCCAACTGAAGGTGCCTCGTCGGTGGCTCCTACAGCTGTGGCTGTAGCTGAGGCTAATGCCCGTGCGGCAGCGGCTGCTAAGGCGGCAGCAGCTGCCGAGCAAGCGGCAGCAGCGGCAGCGGCAGCTGCTGATGCGGCCAAGAAAGTGGTTGAGGATAAGGAAGCTGACGATCAGAGCTTAGCTCAAGTGCAGTTAGCGGCGGCCCAAGCGGCAGCAGCAGCTGCTACGGCGGCGGTTTCCTCGACTAAGGTCGATGAGGATCAGAATGCCTCTGAAACCACTGAGGTGGCAACGGCGGCCTTAGAGGCGGCTGAAGCTGCTGCTGATATCGCCGCAGAAGCTGCCGAAGCGGTCGAAGCGGCCAGCGCTGATGAAGAGGAAGTAGAGAGTGATGCTGCTGCCTCTGAGTCTGAGGCTGATGCTGACAGCGAGGCTACTGCTGCGGTTGCGGATCAGGAGCAAGCTACTGAAGCAGAGGCTGCAAGTGAGCAAGATGAGGCGGATAAGCCTATTGCCCATGTAATTGAGGTCTCTCCAGCAGGTGAGGCTAAGGTCATCAAAGAGCCACCTGCAGAGGCGGTCAGTGCCTCAAGCACTGCTACTGAGAGCGCTACTGCTGCGGAGGCTACAACCACCTCTGAGATGGCCACAGCTCCTGCCGCTGATAGTGTGGCAGCTAAGGTTGTGGAAAGTGCTGCTCAGGTTCCTGAGGGGGATACTGCTGCGGCGGTGGACGCAACAGCTTCTACGGAGGTACCTGAGGACTTAGCTCTGCATGCCGATGCAGTGCAGGCGGCCCTTGACGCACAAGAGCATGGTGCCACCCCACAAGAGGCGGCTGCGGTAGCAGCGGCGGTTGTGGCTGAGGCGAGCAGTGCCGCTGCGGAGACTCAGGGCGTTGCTGTTAGTGCAGAGGCGGCACCTGCGGCGGCTAATGCAGCTGTGCCTGCTGCTTCTGCGGACGCGGCAAAGGCTGAAAAGAAGGCTAAAGCACAGGCTGACGCGGATGCGGAAGATGCCAATGCTGCGGAGTCCAAGAAGGATAAGGCGACTAAGGCTAAGGCCAAGAAGAAGGACGCTGACGCGAAGAAGGACGCTGAGGACGAGGTAAAAGACGAGGCGGCTGAATTTGCGGCGGAGTACTTCAAGCACGTGGTGAAACTTGCTCAAGTAGAAGTGAATGAACTTGAGGGCAAGAACATCGCGGAGTATAAGCACACGCTGGAGGAAGAGGCTAAGGCCAAGGCAGAAAAGGAGGCCGAAAAGGCTAAGACTGAGGCTGAAGCTCAGGCCGAAAAGGAAGCAGAAAAGGCTGACAAGCCTGAAGCTAAAGCAGAGGCTGACGCTCATGCTGACGCTGCTAAGGCCGACGCTGCGGGCGATGCCACTACCGCTGTCACGACTGCTGCTGCCATTGTGGCGGAAGCTTCTGCTCCTGCATCTGACTCTGCTCAAGCTGAGATCTCAGCCCAGAGCAAGGCGGTGCCTGCTGCTGATGTGGCTACGGCTGTTGCTGCGGCTAATTCTGAGGTAGCTACCCCGCAAGAGACAACTACTGCACCTGAAGCTGCTCCGGCTCAGGCAGAGGAGGAGATTGCTCCGCTGACAGTAGAGGAGCTGCACTTAGATGCACCAGACACTGCTACTCCGGCCACTGCGAGCACCGATGCTGCCGCCAATGTAGAGCAGAGTGAGTCTGCCCGTGGCAGTGACACAGCTCAGACTGAAGCTGTAGCTGTAACTGCAGAGACGGCTGCGAAGACAGCTGATGCTAGCGCTAAGGCGCAGGATGCAGCGCCAGAAGCTGCTGAGGTCAGTGCAGATAGTGAGTCTGCTTCTGCTTCTGCCTCTGCACCTGCTGCTCAGGTCACCTCAGAGGCGTCCGCAGATGAGCTCTTACACTCCATTGCCGCGCAAGCGGAGGAGGTAGCACCGCTACCGCCTGTAGATGCCCAAGCGGCAGCCACGGTGGAGCCACTGACGGTAGATGAAGTGACTGCTACCGCTGAGCAGTCGCTTAACGCCGATGAGGCTCAAGAGCTCTCGCAGAGCACGGTGTCGCAAGTTGCGGCACAAGGTGAGGCCCTTGAGGATGTCATGGTGACGCAAGCTGCCCTGAATAAGGAGCTGGAGGCGACGAAGCTGCACCAAGAGCTCAAGCCACTGACCGTGGAGAGCACCCAACCGCAGTATGACACCTCAGCCATTGGGGCGGCGGCAGCTGACAGTACTTCTGCGGCCAGCGCGCCAGCTGACACTGCTAGCACTCCTGCTGTCAGTGCGGAGACGGTAGTGACGCCACAAGAGGACGTGCCTGCACCTGAGACTAAGGCACAGTCAGAGGAGGCGGCTACGCAATCTGACAAGGGTGCAGCCGAGCCTAGTGCTGACAAGCAAGAGACAGAAGAGACTTCGGTCTTACAGAAGATCTCGAACGTCTTTAAGAAGCACTAAGCGGCTGTAAGTAAGGGAAAGAGGTAGTGATGGTGAGTGCTGTCACTGCCTCTTTTGCTATAAGGCGTACAGCGGTGTAGCGGTCTTGAAGCGGTAGTTGCGCTCTTTAGTGGAATGCGACCTCAGGGGAGGGCAGTGCGTGCAGTGGCAGTGCTCGTTGTGGCCTGCGAGCAGTTTGCCTTGTGAGATAATGCATAGGGCGCACGCTCTGTAAAGCGTTGTTTCTTGCCAGCGGCGCATCGTGGGTGCTCTCTTGAGCTCAAGCGCTTAACTTAAGTCGCTGTGACCTCCTTGTGCTTAAGCTTTGGCTTGCGCTCCAGTCGCTGGCATGTGGTAGCGTACTTTCCAGAGTATTGCTCCTTGCGGGGATTTCACCAGCCTCTGCTTTAGGCTTAACATTACCTGTGGATAATGTGCCGCAACCTGAGCTCCTGCATGCCTTATGCGTGCAGCAGCCGCGTCCTATCTTTTTGCGGAGTTTGTTGTGGCTTCTTCCCTGCGTCCTCTGTCCATGATCCTGCCTTTAGCTGTAGCAGGGTCGCTGTTTGCTGGAATTGCTGTGGCCTCTGTGGCCAGTGCGGCGGAAACAATGGCTGTGAACGAGAAAATCATTGTGGCTCACCGTGGTGCCTCGGCTTATTTGCCAGAGCACACCTTAGAGTCTAAGGCTTTAGCCTACAACATGGGCGTGGCTTACCTCGAGCAGGATTTGGCCATGACGCGTGACAACAAGCTGGTGGTGATTCACGACCACTACCTCGATCGTGTCACTGATGTGGCTGACAAGTTCCCTGATCGTGCTCGTGCTGATGGTCGCTACTATGTTATCGACTTCGACCTTGACGAAATTAAGTCTCTCAACTTTACAGAGGGCTTTAATCTCGTAGAGGGCAAGCGGGTGCAGGTGTATCCAAAGCGCTTCCCAATGTTTGCCTCGACCTTTAAGATCCACACCTTTGAAGAAGAGATTGAGTTCATCCAAGGCCTCAACAAGACCATGGGTAAGGACATTGGCCTCTATGTCGAGACCAAGGCCCCTTGGTTCCACAAGCAAGAGGGCAAGGACATCTCGCGTGCGACCTTAGAGGTGCTCAAGAAGTACGGTTACACCTCGCGTGAGAGCAATGTGCTGTTCCAGACGTTCGATTATCCTGACCTCAAGTACGTCAAGGATACGTTGATGCCAGAGCTCGGTGTGGATCTGAAGACCGTGATTCTCATTACGGGCAACGACTCGCACGAGACCTATGAGCTTAAGGATGGCAAGTGGGAGCCATACGACTTCAATTACCTCCTCAATCCAGATAACTTTGCGGAAATCAGCAAGTACGCTGATGGTATGGGCCCAGCCTACAACATGCTCTTTGATCTCGAAAAGACGACCAAGGATCACATCGTCGTTAACGATCTGGTTAAAAATGCCCACGCTCATGGCATGGTGGTACACCCATATACAGTGCGTGCTGATGCCTTGCCAGAGTACGCCACCGACGTCAATGAGCTTTATCAGGCCATCTTGATTGACGCTGATGCTGACGGTGTTTTTACCGATTTCCCTGATTTAGGCGTGGCTTTCTTACAAAAGTATCAAGCCGAGCACAGCAAGTAGGAGATAGCAGCGCTATCTTTGCTCTTTGCTCCAAGAGCTGCCTCATTAGGCTGTGACGTTGGTTCAGCCGTTTACTCAGTTTTAAGCCGCTACTGGCGCTCACTTGCAGTCTTGTGGCTGTGAGAGGCGCTGGCAGCGGCTTGCTGCTTTTAGTGGGGAGCGCTTAGCGCTTGCCTTCAAACAGCAGCAAAGGAACGTGATGTGCCACGGCCTACAAGTGGCGCCAAATAGGGTAAAGGCCGAGTGCACGGCCTTTGATAAAGAAGCCTGCGCACACCCCACTCGTAAGAGTGGGGATAAGCAGGCAGGAGCTTAGAAAAATAACTATTGCCTTTTGCCATTAATTGTGGTATTTGTGAATTATGGCTTACGCATCTTCGATTA
>JAHLFE010000044.1 GCA_018884035.1 Candidatus Anaerobiospirillum pullicola | reverse complement strand
TGCTAGGGACACAAAGTTTCTCAGCTGCAGTAAGGAAATCCTGTTGATTCATGGTGCTGGTAAATGTTGTCCCCCACTCAAGCAGCATAACGGTAATAAAAAACTCCACCGCTTGACGGTAGATATCTACCGTCTTCTGCAGTGCCTTCTTCGGGAGGCCTAATGCAGCCAAAAGTGTGGAGTAGCTACGAGTAAAGATCATTTACCAAACCAAATATAAAATAGCTAAGCGCTTATTTTCCTCAAATCTAGGCTATACATCTGCAAGATGCATGTCTGTAACAGCTTATACCCGTTTGGATGGTCTAAACATCACGATTACATTTCTAATTATACTCCTTTATTACGTGCTTGGTACCACAAAACGATCCCTCAAAGGCTGAGGATGTGTGTACGCTGTGCTTGGCTAAAGCCCCAATACTAACTGTCGGCTAACCCCACTCTTACGAGTGGGGTTAGCCGACAACTCTAGGTCAAAACGTGCAGCGCCAACAGCAGGCAAAAAGGCAGGAGGAAATACAAAGACAAAAGGAAATAGCGGGACAGAGTGCGCAATAAGAGCCAGCGCCACAGGGCTCCCCAATTAAGAGACGCTGCAGCAGAGCACAGCAAAGCCGTAAAACTCAAATTGGACTCCTTGCAGCAAGCTGATTGCAACCTAAACCTAGGGAGAACACACCAGCGGCCCCCAACACATGTTGGCTCCCAACACCTGTTGGTTAAAAGGTGCTTACGGGCGGGCACGCTGAGCCTTTACTGGGGCTCTTACTGCTGTCTTCTAACGGTTAGGTGTCCTCATACCAAGCACGCAGCAGTAAAGGCTCTGCTCTTTCGCGCAGACACAATAGCGCTGATAGGAGCAAGACAAGCAGCAAAGGCAGATTGTAGCGCAGAAACGCAGAAAGCAAAGCAGAGAGCACCATGTGCAGCTGAGTCTGCACCAACCTGATGGTGCTACGTGAGGAAAGTGAAGATGGCGGGAGAAAGCAACAGCTCAGCGCTCTTGCTCACGTGGGAGGGATTGTGACCGTGCACGGCAGCACTAAGGGGCTGTCCACAAAGAGCTCTGCACACCAATTTACAGGCGGCAAATAAAAAAAAGCTCACTTCCTCCCCCGCTTTAGCAGGTTTGCAAGTAAGCCTATTCCGCAATCTCTTGCATGGTGCCCAGGGCGGGACTCGAACCCGCACTCTCGCGAACTACCCCCTCAAAGTAGCGTGTCTACCAATTCCACCACCTGGGCAAGAGATTTTTGCCAAATCAGCGATCGATTTGACGGAGCACATTATAAGGGTTTTTCTCCACTTGTAAAGCGTTTTTTTGGAAAAAAAAGCGCAGCGGGGTGTACTTGCGGGGCTGCTGAGAGCTTTACCTGATAAATAAGGGCTTTTTGGGGATATGGTTATGCACATTTTGCAGCACCACATCTGACCACACAGCTGATCACAGAGCTAAGCACAGCGCATCGTACAGTGCCGCGTGATCCACAGCAAATTAAGTGGCAGGCAGCATTAGCGGTGTGAGCAGCCCACATCATGGTCAGACGGTGATCACGCCTCTGCGCTGGATGTTACTCCTTATCCAACCTACCTACCTCCAGATCAGAGAGAGCCACTCTCACCAACCTCTGCTGGCGATGCGCCAAGGTGTGTCGGATTAAGGCTACCTACCTACTGCTACGCGTAGATAACCAAAAAGCGCCTGACGGCGCCTTATCTCGAGAGCAGATCCTTAGCAAACACCTACTCTAAAGGTAACACACCTGATTGTAGGCAGTTACCTCCTTTGAGATTTGCTTTTTGGGATACTCACGCTACGTCGTGCGCTCTCCCCAAAAAAGCAGAGCCTGAGCTGTTTTCCCCGCTCAGGCCCTGTGAAGTGCTGTGTCGTGAGCTTACGGTGCTCTCAGCTTTAGCTTAGTACGCGTAGCTCAGCTCGTTAGGGTGTATCAGCTCGCCCTTTTCTCCTGTGATCAGGAAGTTATAAATGGCATCGTACAGAATTACGTTCTGCACGTACTTACGCGTCTCCTTAAATGGAATGCACTCCACAAACATGGCCACATCGCGCTTCACGCCATCATTAGAGCGCCACCGTGGAATACGACCTGGGCCTGCATTGTAAGCCGCCGCCGCTAAAATGCGGTTGTTATCAAACTTATCAAGCATCCAGCGCAGATAGGTGCTGCCGTACTGGATATTGGTCTCAGGATCAGTGAGACTGTTAGTGCCACTGAACTTCCACTTCTCTTTACGCGCGATATCGCGGGCCGTACCAGGCATCACCTGCATTAAGCCCACAGCACCTGCCCACGAGCGAATGTTGTGATTGAGCATGCTCTCCTGACGCGAAACGCCGTATAAGAACGACAGCGGCACATTACTCTCTTTGGAGAAGTGCTCATAGGAGCTGCGATAGGCAATCGGGAAGCGATAATCTAAGGCATCCCAACGGCCCGAGCTCACCACAAAATCAATGGCGTAGGAGATATTGCCCGTCTGTAAGGCCCACTGTGCCATGACCATCGCCTCGTGCTCTGGGGAGCGCTTCGCAATCTCACGCCACTCATAAATGGCATTGTCATCATCAAGCGCATAGAGCTCTAAGAAGCGAATCGCCGCCTTGTTGTTGGCAATGTCCAGCGGGAAGGAGAAATTAGGGTCGATCTTGAGGTAGTTGAAAGGATAATCAACCCCCAGCGTCTGTGCCGCGTAAAAACCAAAGAAGCTGCGATCCTTGGCCACCTCAGCAAGCAGCGCATTACCCTCGTCGGTCTTACCCAGCTCTAAAGCCGCACGGCCCTTCCAGTAACGCCAGTTGATGTCATCTTTAAGGTCTGGGGAGAGGTGGTCAATGAGGACATAGACCTCTTTCCACTGGGCAAAGTAAATGGCGCGACGTAAACGCTGCTCTTTTAAGGTGTCATTCCACGCTAACGTTGGCAGGTTGCGATCCACCCACTCGACGTCAGATAAACCGTAGCTCCGCCCTAAGAACGACGAGGCAAAGATCTGGTAGATATCGATGAGCTCCGTCTCGGATGGATCGTAAGTCTTGATAAACTTCTTAAAGTCATTACGGGCCGAGCGTGGGGATAAGTTGGCGTAGCGCTTAAAGGCAAGCACCGCCACACGGTGCTCGTCCTCCGAGTTACCCTTAACCTCGTCAAAGAGCTTCTCTGGCTGCGAGTACAGCTGCATCTGCTGATCGACGCGCTTAGCAAAGTCCGTGTGTTGCAGCTCTTGGGCTAAGGAGTCAGTCGTCTCCGTATAGGAGCGCTGCACATAGGCGTTCTCAAAACGCTTTAAGACCAGCTTATCGGTGAGGTAGCCCTTAGCGTCAAACAAGGCCATTAAGCCATTGCAGGACAATGGGCGCTTGCTTAAATCGAGGTAAATACGCGTCGCAAAGCTGATAGCCTCTTCGTTTACCTTATCTAAAGGCCAGTTAGCCTCATAGAAGCGGCACAGCTGGGTCTTTTGCTTAAAGCTCAGCGTCGAGAGCTTGGTCTCATCAAATGGCTTGGGACCCACTAACACCGACAGACGCGCATAGTCACGCACATCGGAGAGGTAGCGCGCATAGCGGTCACGTAACAGCTCGGCAAGCTCAGCCTGCTCGTTGCTGTTGATGAATTTCATCACCGCGTCAAACTTGCTGGTCTTAATGTCATTGGCCAGATAGTAGTAATTGAGCCAGATGTTGAGCGGGTAGCCTTGTAAGTGCTGCTTTTGGATAGCAAAGCCTAAGGCCTCATCGCCACGGCGAAAGGCGTTTTCTGCTTGCACATAGGCCTCACGCATCTTGGTAATGCGGGACTTTGGCATTTTGGCAAAGAGATCGAGATCGACGCGACGGGCATTGAGCATCATCTGATCCTCAAAATGCAGCGCCGTCCCACTGTAAACATCGCTATTACCGTTGGCCTCAGCAGAGCCAGAAACGAGGTCATTGGAGTTAGCACCGGCCCTAATGGTGATATTGGCTGAGGTGGTAGCGAGCTTACTTTCAATGGCGTCGACCTGCTCCTCTTGGGTTGAGGCCGCATCGTCTTGGGCAGAAGAGGATGAGGAGGAGGAAGAGGCTGACGAGGCTAGGACTAGAGGTGCTAGCGCTAGCAATAATGCGCCTACCATGGCTTTAGGGGTCTGTGCTAACACCTGCTGCAGCCACGGCTGCCAAGTTAATTTGCCCATCCTCTTTTTCCTCAAAAACAGTTGTGGGGGTGATGTGTCTTTCCTTGAGACCAAGGCGGTAGCCATGACGAGGCTACCTCTTAATTAGCAGTACGCTCCTCCATCAGAGCAGCTGCTCTACTTTCTGCAATGAAGCTTTTGACCACAGGCCGCGACATCATGCCTGTAAAGCTTTAGACCGCGTACAGCGCAAAAAGTGCACGCTGCCTTGCTCTTTTTTCAACTGTGGCGGCATCTCGCCACAGAAATAACTACAACACTCAGCATTTTCCAAGCCGCTAAAGCGGGCATGGATAAGCCGCTTTTGCACCTTGCAAGCGCATTAGCAGCAGCTCCATGCAATGGCTCAAAAGGCCGCCAAAGACGCGGTAGTATGGCACCACAAAGGATCATACCCTCTAAGATCATATTCTGGCCCTTTTCAGAGTTTGGTGGATATGGAACCAACACTAATCCAAGATTGGTCACGCCAAACGCCATCACATGGGGCCCATGCTTGATTGCAGGGCGCTGCTGCTTTTTGGTATCAACCAAACTCTGAGTGGAGCCCATATTCTTCTCAGGAGCCTGCTCTTTGCTAAACGCCCTGTGGTGATGTCGTCAGAGACAAAAACCTCCAGATGATAGCCATCAGAGGATACAGCGGCCACCACTCCACGCCACTCCACTCAGCTGTTTCCACTGTTGTTAAGAGAGCGGTTTCCACATGTGTGAGCACAGCTACTTGCCATTAACCTACCTCAGAGCTACTTCGGCTGACACGCATAACAAAAGCCCCCACAAACAACTCCAAACAGAGTGCTTATGGGGGCTTGCTGTGGCTAAGCCTGCGAGCTTAGCCGCGTCTTTAGAGCACTACCCTGTCCTTACTTAGGCCAGGAAGATGTTGTAGTAGCCCACCGCTAAGATCACACCAATGATCACTGGCAGCACAAAGCGCATGTACCAGTACATCCAGTTAGGGATCTTTGGACCAACACCGGTGTTGCACTCTTCCTGATAGCGCTTAAAGCCCATGCCCGTCTTGGCAGTGATAAACAGCACCATCACAAATGAGCCTAATGGCAGCACGTTATTGGACACCAAAAAGTCTTGCAGATCAAGGATAGTCGAGCTGCCACCTAATGGGTGGAAATCAGACCAGTAGTTAAAGCCTAAAATACATGGCAAGCCCATGACCGTAATGATCAGGAAGTTGATAATCACGGCCTTAACACGGCTAATAGCAAAGAGATCGATATTGATCGAAATCACGCTCTCAAACACCGCAATCAGCGTCGACATGGCCGCAAAGAGCATGAAAAGGAAGAAGAGGCTACCCCAGAACCAACCATAGTCCATGTTGGCAAAGACGGTGGTTAAGGATACGAACAGTAAGCTAGGGCCTTGACCTGGCTCCACACCGTAGCTAAAGCACGCTGGGAAGATAATAAAGCCAGCAAGTAAGGCCACTGTGGTGTCTAAGCAGCAAATAAGCACCGACTCGGAGATGAGCGAGTGACGCTTATCCATGTAAGCACCAAAGATCTCAATGGAGCCTTGACCAATAGACAGGGTAAAGAACACCTGTCCCATTGCTGCCCACACCGCCACTAAGAAGCCCTCACTTTTCATGTTGTCCCAAGATGGGGTGAGGTAAAAGGCGATACCCTCGCTAAAACCAGGCAGCGTGAACGAGCGGAAGGCCATGAAGAACAGCAGCGCAAAGAGCAGGATCATCATTGGCTTGGTGATACGCTCCACGCCCTTGACTAAGCCAAAGGCCACGATGCCAAAGGAAATAAAGGCCACCGAGAAAGTGCAGACAAACATGATGTATGGGTCTGCTAAGAGCTCGCTAAAGCGCGTAACGGCGATTTCCTTGGTGGTCCCCACAGGGAAGAAGCCGGTGAGCATACGCAGGCAGTAGTAGAGCAGCCAACCTGTGATCACGGCGTAGAAGGAGAGCAGGATGTAGCTTCCAGGGATGATCCAGAACTTATTTAAGTGCCACTTGCTACCTGGCTTTTCGATGACATCAAAGGCGCGAGCTACAGAGCGACGGGAGAAACGGCCCATCGACAGCTCGACGGTTAAGAGCGGCACACCAATGATGAGGAGGAAGACCAAATACATGATCACAAAGGCAGCACCGCCGTATTGACCGGTGATGTATGGGAAGCGCCAGACGTTTCCTAAGCCAATCGCGCAGCCAGCGGCAATGAGCAGGAAGCCTAAGCGCGAGGAGAACTGTTCGCGTTGAGCCATAAAAACCCCCAGTTAAGCTCGCTTACTTGGGCCTTGCGGTTCCCCAGCCTCTCACAGCATGAGGTGCAAGCGCACTACGTGCTGGGCTGGGCGGTAAGTGAGGAGCCTCAACTGATTTGCAGAAAAGTCGGTTACACGCGGGGCAGCAAGTGCGGTAGCCAACAATAAATAAGAGCGCTCACGGGCAAAAGCAAGCGCGCCTACGTAAAAGAAAACCTAAGAAGCACTATGCCACAGCAAACCAGCAGTAGTAGTAGTAGTAGTAGCAGTAGCTGTAGCTGTAGCTGTAGCTGTGCTCACAGCATCACCTTGTGAGCGGTTGCACACGCAGCTTTCTGTGGCAGCAGCGGCTTTAAACTTTAAAGTGGCTTAGCAGTCGTGGTGCGGGCAGAAAAGTGGAGTCGCTACGAGCACAGCTGCAGTGACCACAGGGCCTTACGGAGTCTTTTCCCCTACTGTCTGCAGCCCTGCTCCTACCTTGCTTTGCGCCTAAGGCAACCAACTTCTGAAGCCACTAAAGTCACAAACCACCAGTGACGCCACTCACGCCACTTATGACGCCCTATCTCTAGCCAAAGACGCCCACATAGCCCTGAATAAACAGAGCTAAGATGACAATTGGCAGAATGAAGCGATAGTAGTACTTAAAGGCGTGTGGGAACTTTAAGCCCTTACCGTAGTTGGTCTCGGCAATGTAGTTATCAAAGCCCCAGCCACGCTTTAAGGTAATAAAGAGCACGTAACAGGTGGTGCCAAATGGCAGGATGTTATTGCTCAGAATAAAATCGTAGGTGTCTAAGATCGTGCTCGAACCACCTAAAGGATGGATATCCGAGAGGTAGTTATAGCCAAACATGCAAGGCAGACCTAAGAGCAGCACCACGCAGCAGTTAATCAGCACCGCCTTAATACGCGAGAGCGCAAACATCTCCATGGTAATGGCGATAATGTTCTCAAACACCGCAATCAGCGTCGATACCGCCGCAAAGAGCATGAATAAGAAGAATAAGCCCCCCCAGAAGGCACCGTAGTCCATGTTAGAGAACACGGTCACTAAGGTCACAAAGAGTAAGCCTGGGCCCTGACCTGGCTCTACACCGTAGCTAAAGCAAGCAGGGAAGATGATAAAGCCTGCTAATAAAGCCACCGTGGTGTCCAGCAAGGTAATGGTGAAAGCCTCATAGCCTAAGGTGTATTGGCGCTTCATGTAAGAGCCAAAGATCTGAATCGAGCCCACACCTAAGCCTAAGGTAAAGAACGATTGGCCCATCGCTGCCGACAGCGCATTTAAGATACCCTCACGCTGCATATTGTCAAAGCTTGGCAGCAGATAGTAACTTAAGCCCTCCTTGACGCCAGGCAGGGTAAAGGAGCGCGCGGCTAAGAAGATAAGCAGCGCAAAGAGCAGGATCATCATTGGCTTGGTGATACGCTCCACGCCCTTTTCTAGGCCAAAGGCACACACCGAGAATGAGGCTACCACCACGATCACGGTGCAGGTAAACATGCTCACTGGGCTTACCAGCAGCTCATTAAAGACCTGACCTGCGGCCTCTTGGGTTGGGGCCTGCATGACGCCACTGCCAAGCATGACCATGTAATAGAGCAGCCAGCCGGTCACCAGCGAGTAGAAAGCCATGAGGATGTAGTTGCCTGGAATCATCCAGAACTTGTTTAAGTACCACTTGGTGTGCGGGGCTAACACCTCAAAGGATTGGCCCAAAGAGCGGCGAGAAGCGCGGCCTACCGACAGCTCCATAGTAAGCAGCGGTACACCTACAAAGAACAAGAAGCACAGGTAAATGATGACGAAGATCGCGCCGCCATATTGACCGGTGATGTAAGGGAAACGCCAGACGTTTCCTAAACCGATAGCACAGCCAGCGGCGATTAAGAGGAAACCTAAGCGCGAAGAGAATTGTTCTCGAGCCATATACAAAAATCCAAGTGGCAGCACGCGGTGCCACAGCGTGAGGCCTAGAAAGAGGAGTGTCAGCGTATCTAAGCGGCGGGAAGCAGCCCACAACTTATTGAGGCCGCGTCAGGTGCAGTGTCCATCAGCGCCTTACTGCGTCACAGCAGTGCAGCTTCAAAAGTGCTGCTCTAACAAGAGCTCCTGCGCCTGCTGCCACACCTAAGGAGGCACAATGGCAGTGCTATGTCTGTGGCTTGAGAGTTTATGCCGAAAGCTACCACTACAGAATTTTCTGCACCACAGAAAAACAAAACGCCGTATTATGCCCTAAATTTGAGCACTAAACGGCGTTAAAAAACAGCAATGACGCAAAAGAGAGCAGAAAAGTGCGCTTATGCGCCAAAATGGCACTTTATCTTGGAGCAAGCGCCATCTTCGTAAGTTAGGGAGCGGTCAGCTGGTAACGTGCTAAGAGAGCAGTTACCTGCTAAGAATAGTCATGCCTTAGCCAGCAAAGAACACCGAGTAGTAGCAGTTAGCGATCAGTAAGAAGATCACCACTGGCACCACAAAGCGGTAGTAATTTAAGCCCCAGCTTGGCATGCGCACCCCCTTACCGGTGTTGCACTCGCTTAAGAAGTTGTTAAAGCCCCAACCACCACGCCATGTAATAAAGGCTGCATACACTAACGCGCCAAATGGCAGGATGTTGTAGGAAATAATGAAGTCCTCAAGATCGAGGATGGTCGAACTGCCACCTAATGGGTGGATGTCAGACCAGTAGTTAAAGCCTAAGATGCAAGGCAGCGACACCACAAAGATGACGCAGAAGTTGATCATCACCGCACGACGACGCGAGGTGGTGAACAGCTCCATAAAGATAGCGATGATGTTTTCAAACACCGCAATCAGCGTCGACAGTGCCGCAAAGAGCATAAACACAAAGAAGATGCCGCCCCAGAAAGCACCATTTTCCATGTGCGAGAAGACCGACACTAAGGTCACAAAAATCAGGCTTGGGCCTTGACCTGGCTCCACGGCGTAAGTAAAGCAAGCAGGGAAGATCACAAGGCCGGATAAGAAAGCCACAGTGGTGTCTAAGGCTAAGATCGACAGGCCCTCAGAGGCTAAGGTCTGATTCGAGCTCATGTAGGTACCAAAGATCTGAATGGCACCCACACCAATGGACAGCGTAAAGAACGCCTGCGCCATGGCCGCCGAGAAGACCTCAATCACACGGGCGATACCACCATCAGTGATCTTCGAGAGATCTGGCTTTAAGTAGTAGGACACTCCCTCCTCAAAACCGTCTAAGGTAAAGGAGCGCAGCGCCATAAAGAAGAGCAGTGCAAAGAGCAGGATCATCATTGGCTTGGTGATACGCTCAACACCCTTACGCAGACCGCAGGCGCAGATACCAAAGGCCACAGCCACCACTGCCAGCATGCTGATCAGCATTGATGAAGGCGAGGCCAGCATGTCGGCAAAAGCGGCACCTGCAACGGTGGCATCGGAGTTGACACCAAACTCACCGGAGAAGCCCTTTAAGCTGTAGTAGAGCATCCAACCGGTGATCACGCTGTAGAACGACATCAGCACGTAGTTACCGGCGATCATCCACCACTTGTTAAAGTGCCAGTGTCTGCCCTGAGGCTCTAAGGTCTCAAAGGACTGAGCCAGCGAGCGGCGGGAGGAGCGACCGATAGCCAGCTCCATCATAAGAAGTGGCAAGCCAAAGAAGACGAGGAAGAAGATGTAGATTAAGACGAAGAATGCGCCGCCGTACTGACCCACAATGTAGGGGAAGCGCCAGACATTACCTAAGCCGATGGCACAACCGGCGGTAATGAGCAGGAAGCCCAGACGTGTCGCAAAATGTTCACGGGTTGACATGACCCTAAACTCCGAAACTAAGACAGATGTCTTCTTTAGCGCGGGTGCGCCAACAAGAACACCAGTTCACGCTGACCTCTACTTCTGAACAGTTGCCGCGCCGCAGCGCTGCTTTGCGTACACTTCTGGGTTACAGCACCGCTGGCGGAACTTTCCAGAGAGCGAAGTAGAGGTAAGCTGCAATAAGCACAGCCTTCCCTACCCGCGCCCAGAGAGGGCTGCAAGTAAAGAGCTTATGCACTTACTGCCTTTGTGTGGTGTGTTGTTGCTGAGGGGCAGCAGCGCCGCAGCGCATGCCCCCGCGAAAAGCACAGCTCGCTTAGCCTCGGCTGGCGCTCACAGCAAAAACACATTAAGCTCGACATGCAATGCACAGCACCATGCACCAGCATGTATCTGCACAAATTTGCACCAAAACTAACTATTTTAGCGCAAGCGGAGCGCTTTGCTACGCTCCGCTAAGCGTAGTGCACTTTTTTCTCTATTTCACGTGAAATAAAATACAGACATGAGCTTAGTGTCCAAGCCCCTAAACAAGCAGCCCCGCACTCATCTGACGTCGAGGAGTTGAGGCTGATTTTTCTTAAACCTCTAAGATACGGCTTTTGCCTTAAAGTGGATCTACTGACCCCCAACAATCAAAGGTAAGGCGATAGCCTTAAAGGCTGGGGATGCCCTCATCTCAAGCTTCGATGTAGTGGCTATCATTTATGGTTGTACAGCAGAAACAGCTTATTTATCAGGAAAAATAAATGCGAACCAACTGCCCGATGTCCGCTCATACACATGGCTTTGTTGTAAGGAGAGTAGCCACAGGTTGCAGCAATAACGTTTGCTGACAGCGAGCAAAAACAACAAACCCCAGTGCATCATCACCTTAAAGTGGTGACACAGCTGGGGCTGGGGTTAGTGCAGCCAGAGGCCGCACTTAGGAATGAGTGATCTAATAAGTGACGGTAACGTACCACACCCCAAGATGAAAGGTGCAGGCGAGGCTGAGCCTATCTTAAGGTTAAGCAAACACGATTGCCTTAAATGCCGTGATCTATTAAATCAGCTGTTCCTTAATATAGTCAGGTCGTTTTTAGCGTGGGCTATGGGCGTATGGCCCCTCATCCTCATCGCTACGCTCAGAGCGCTCTGCACGCTCCTCATTAGCGCTGTACTCCTCACTCTCGCTGGCGGTATCGTATGAGTCCTCAGCTAAAGCCTCCTGCTCCTCTTGCTCCGCAGCAGCCTGCTTTGCCGCCTCAGCTGCCGCTTCCTGCTCCGCTTCCTCGTTTAAGCACGCGCGGATCGATAAGCGGATACGCCCCGTGTCCTTGTCCACAGCTAAGCAGCGCACACGCACGGTGTCACCCACGCGCAGGTAATCAGACACATGGTCAACACGCTCGTTAGCAATCTCGGAAACGTGCACTAAGCCGTCGCGGCCTGGCAGGATGTTCACAAAGGCACCAAAATCAGTGATACGCACTACGGTACCCGTGTAGTCCTGATTGACCTCAACTTCAGCCGTTAAATCCTGAATGCGCTTAATCGCAGCCTTGGCATCAGCCTCAGAGATAGCCGCGATGCTCACCGAGCCGTCATCGTTTAACTCAATGGCGGTGTTGGTGTCAGTTTGGATGCTGCGAATGTTCGCACCACCCTTACCAATCACATCCTTCACCTTCTCTGGCTTGATGTGGATCACCACCACGCGTGGAGCAAATGGCGACAGCTCAGAGGCTGGCTCTGGCATAGCCGAGCACATGATCTTTAAGAGGTGGATACGAGCAGCGTGGGCATCGGTTAAGGCCTGCTGCATGATCTCACGGGTGATACCATCGGTCTTGATATCCATCTGTAAGGCGGTGACGCCTTCAGCGGTACCAGCAACCTTAAAGTCCATATCACCTAAGTGATCCTCATCGCCCATGATGTCAGTTAAGACGGCGACACGATCGCCCTCCTTCACAAGGCCCATGGCGATACCAGCAACCGCAGCCTTGCAAGGCACACCAGCCGCAAATAAAGCTAAGGAGCCACCGCAGACGGAAGCCATCGAAGACGAGCCGTTGGACTCAGTGATCTCCGAGACCACACGGATGGTGTATGGGAACTTATCCTGATCTGGCAGCACAGCACGTAAGGCGCGCTTCGCTAAACGGCCGTGACCAATCTCACGACGCTTTGGCGAACCAATGATGCCAGTCTCACCCACACAGTATGGTGGGAAGTTGTAGTGCAGAATGAAACGATCGGTACGGGTGCCGGTCATATCCTCCAAGGTCTGGGCATCACGCTCAGAGCCTAAGGTGCAGGTGGCAATAGCTTGCGTCTCACCACGAGTGAATAAAGCTGAGCCGTGCACACGTGGCAGGATGCCGGTAGCAACGGTGATAGGACGGATCATACGTAAGGTACGGCCGTCGATACGCTTTTCACCGGCTAAGATACGCTCACGGACGGTGGTGCGCTCTAACTCAAAGAGAATGTTGGCGATCTTGTTTTGCTTTTCCGCCCACTCTTCCTTCATCGCAGTCACCTTCTCGGTGACGGTGTCTTTGATGCTCTCTAAGCGCTCTTGACGCTCGAGCTTATCGACGATGTAGAAAGCCTGACCGATGTCCTCGCGAGCTAAGTCCTGCACAGTCTGTAAGAGCTCTTCGTCCTCTGGAGCCTTGTGCCAATCCCACACTGGACGATTGACCTGCTCCTTAAAGGCCTTGATCTCATTGATCACGCTCTGCTGTTGCTCATAGCCGTACATCACGGCACCCAGCATCACATCCTCAGGCAGGATGTTCGCCTCAGACTCCACCATGACCACAGCCTTATCGGTACCAGCGACCACGAGGTCTAAGTCAGAGCGAGCTTGCTCGGAGGTGATTGGGTTTAAGACGTACTGATTGTCGATATAACCGACACGCGCGGCACCTAATGGGCCGCCCCATGGCAGACCAGAGGTAGCTAAAGCAGCCGATGCAGCGATAATGGAGATGATGTCTGTTGGCACCTCTGGGTTAGCCGACATCACGGTCACCACGACCTGCACATCGTGGTAGAAACCATCCGGAAACAGAGGGCGCATTGGACGGTCAATGAGGCGGGCGATTAAGGTCTCACCCTCGCTGGCGCGGCCCTCACGACGGAAGAAGCTTACTGGGATCTTACCTGCAGCGTAAGCACGCTCTTGGTAATTAACGGTAAGCGGGAAGAAATCACGGCTCTCGTCTGGCTCCTTACGATTGCACACCACCGTGGCCAGCACCGTGGTGTCGTCCATGGAAGCGAGTACCGCCGAGTCTGCCTGACGACCAATAGCACCTGTTTCTAAAGTAACGGTATGACGACCATACTTAAAGGTGCGGGTGATAGGCGTTAAATTCATTACTTCTCCGTCCCTAAATTACTGCAACGTGACGTGTAAGTTCCGCAAAGCCTCAAGCAGGGAGACCAGCGGCAGCCATGAGCCTCACGCAAGTGCTTAAAACTTACGTTGGCCTTTGACGCCAGAGCCTAACACCCGTGCAGCAGCAAACAGCACAGCGCGCAGCGTATAACCTCGTACCAAAAGAAAGCTGATCTTTAGTGCGGTCCCTTACCTACCAGCACCTGCTGGACTCTAGGTAAGGATGGCATTGGCCTTATTGGCCTTAGAGGTGTAAAGGATTTACGCCATCGTAAGTAGCGCACTATCTTCAGAGCACGCACCTGCGCTCAAGAGGCAGGAGGGCTTACGCGGGCTTAGTATCCGCTGAGACACGCTTTTTAGCGTGGAGCTGTTTGATTTTTGGACCTAAACATCATCAAAAAGAAACCAGTATTGTAGACCATGCGCAGGGATTGAGGCCTTAAGGCGCTTCCCTTAAAGTTTGTGGTGCAAGAAAGCACCATGAGCGAGAGCTTATAAGTTCGCCCCTAGCAGCTATCTAGGATTATTCTCCGCTTGAGAGCACCAAGCTTCTCAAGCTGACGCTGATCTACGTCTGTGCCTCACCAAAAAGCCGATATTTATCATCTTCTTTCACAACTTTACTTACAAGCAAGTAAAGCTGGCGTGCACAGGCTAATCGCTAATTATATGCGATATGCGTACTAAAAGGCAGGGGATAGCAGCGCAAAAACACCAAGAGTGGTAGGCTCTTAAGTTTTACTTGCGACCAATAAAAAAGGCGACCTCAAGTCGCCCTTTTTATGCCAGCCATGGAGATGGCTGGGCTTGCCGCTAATAAAGCCTAGCGACGGAGCTTTAACTTATCCACAATGGCTAAGTAGCGCTCGTGATCCTTGGACTTTAAGTAGTCTAAGAGGTTACGACGCTGAGCAACCATGCGTAAGAGGCCACGACGAGAGTGGTGATCCTTCTGATTCTGCTGGAAGTGAGGCTGTAAATCAGCGATACGGTAGGTCAGTAAAGCGATTTGCACTTCTGGGGAGCCAGTGTCGTTTTGGCCACGGCCGAATTCGGCGACGATCTTAGCCTTTTGCTCGGTAGTTAACATGATAAATCCTTTGTGAAATAAATGCGCCCAACGCCGATCACAAACTCAGCGGGGGTAAACGCGGTGGAGAATTTTGCCACAAAAGAGGAGGCGGTGCAAGGCTGATTTTGCGGCTGTGGAGCCGTGGTACGGCGGCCCGACTCCCAGCTTGTGACGTTACCGCTATCGTGGCGTCACACCGCTATCCTGCCGTCACCTAAAGACTAAGGGGCTGGCAGCAAGTGACCGACACTTATCACGCAGCCCCTTTGCAATTTTTGTCTAAAGCTGTCAGGGAACGCCGCACTGTATGGACAGTGAACTTGCCCCTACAGCCTATTGCTTAAGCTGGAACTTGCCTAACACCGCCGCCTGATTCGTCGCTAAGTCGTTTAAGGCGTGCATGTTAGATTGCAGCTCAGACATCTGGTCGTAGCTGTCCTCAGCAAGGCGCGAGATGTGCGCAATGCTCTGGTTGATCTCAGAGGCCGAGCTCGTCTGCATCTGGCAGGACTGCACAATCTGCTCAGACATGTCCGAAATGGTAGCAATAATGCCCATAATCTCCTCAATCGAGGAGTTAGCACGCGAGCTCTGTTGCAGCGAGTTGTCCATTTCGCCCTCGCACGCTGCCATCACGTTCACGGAATTGGTCACAGCCTTCTCCAGCAAGCTAATGGTGTTGCTCACCTCTTGCGTGGACTTAGCAGTCTTAATGGCCAATTCACGAATTTCATCTGCCACAATAGCAAAGCCACGACCGGACTCACCGGCACGAGCCGACTCGATGGTGGCGTTTAAGGCCAGCAAGTTAGTCTGATCAGCAATATCCGCAATGGTCTTCACAATGGACTCGATTTGCGAGCTCATCATGTGAATCTTGTTAATGGCCTCAGAGGAAGCACGCAGACGGTCAGAGAGGGTGTGCGTGGTGGTGATGTTGTCCTGCATGGTGCGACGGCAGGTATCAGAGGCCTCTTCGGCGTTCTTTACCTCACTTAAGGTCGACTTGGCAAACTCAGTGACCTTTTCTACTGAGTTTTCCATCTCCGAGGTAGCCTCAGCCACGTTCTGCGCCGTATTACGCTGTACCGAAATAGCCTCATTAGTGGCATCAATCGACTTACGATTGGTGTTGACCATCTCGTAGAGCTTATCGACGTCGTTCTTCATCATGAGGAGCGTGCCACTGGTATTATCGACCACGTAGTCAACTAAGCGACCAATGGAGCCAATCTCATCCTTTGCTTGCAGTGCAACCTTGGTACTAAGGTCGCCCTTAGCCATCGCCAGCAGGCGCTTAATCAGCACGCCCGTATCATGGCGCAGCGAATGACGAATGGTGATATTGGTGAGCACTATGACGCACAAGGAAATGCCCAGACCAATAAAGAGCAGGTACTGCACCCAACGCAGCACTTGATTGGTGGCATTTTGCTTGACCATTAAGCGGTCACCCACCTCATTGATCATCTGACGCATGTCATATAAGGCTGGGATGCTATAAGAGGTCGACTGCTCGTAAGCCAACTTCACCGCACGATCGTGATCACCCACGTAGCAGTTTAAAAGCTCCGAGGACGTGCGCTGCATGTTGTTTAAGAAGGTAGAGATCTCTGGGAAGTACTTGTTTTGCAGGTCGGCCTTTAACTGACCGTTATCCAGCCCCTGCACTAAGGTACGCAGCGTGGCGAAATCTGTTTGCAGCTTTTTGAGGACGTTATTGACCTCGTTCTCTTGGGCTGGGCTTGACTTCTGCGCGACTAAGAGACGATGCACGCTATCCTCTAAGACGAGGATGTCATCGCTTAAGTGGTCAGACTGCTTTAACACGCTGCTTAAGGTCGAGCGCGAGGTTAAAGTAGAGTCCACCTGCGATTGCGTAATAAAGAAGACCGCAAAAGTGGCAATAAAGAAGAGCAAAAAGCTGATGCCGACACACAGGTAGAGGCGGTGTATGATCGACATGTCACGGAAGCGCAGCTTAAACAGCGAGGCGAGGAACGGCATGTGCGGCCGTGCTAAGCCCACGTCTGGGGACATGTCGTGCACACCACCACTCACTTGCTGCTGCGCTGACTGTGAAGCAGAAGCAGGGTTAGGAGCTATGTTCTGCTCAGATGCTGCTGGTGCGTTAGTATCCATTCTCAAGCCCTAAACGTGTGGCCCCGAGCTTTACATGCAGGTACTTTTGTATGAGCACAAACTGCGATATACAGCCAAAGCTACGATGATGAAAGGGTAGTTAACCAAGGCCTCCCCACCACGGGATCTACAGCGCGTAGCAGCAATGGTAGTGATGGAGAGCCTTGCAGAAGTGATTAATTTGGGAAGTGGTGAGCGTAATCTGTAAGTGAAGTTGCGGCAGTGAACACTAACGCTGTGCTGACTTAGTAGTTTGCTAAATTAGCACGCAGTTGGCTTCATGCTAAGGAGCGACCACTGCTATGTATGCGCCATATTAGCACCCTGCTTTCCTAATCCTGAGCACTAGCTAAAAAATCTTAGCAAGAAGCTGTCAGCAATGCGGCAAATGCAGCAAATGCGGCATTGGTCGCAAGGAAAGCTATGCCGTAAGGGGGGCTTAAAAGCGCGATTTTGCAGGGCAGAGCCCCCACGCAAAATTCTCTGAACTTCGCATTTTACGTGCCATTAAATTCGCAAAATGGCAACACAGAGACGCCATTATTGCGCAAACGCACGCAGAGAATCTTACTGCACAATACCAAAAGTGTTACCCTCTTTGCCGCTGCTTCTCTGTGGCTTTTCCCCAGAGCCTCTGTTAACATCTGCACCGCAGTGGGTGAAACTCACTTAGTGTCCTCACCTAAGGAAGCTCCTGCTTTTAAGCACTCGCTTGGCGGCACCTGCTTTTAGGCAACTTCCACAGGGGTTTTGTCTCTTCTTGCCTTTTTTGAGGAACATATGGCTGGTAAGAACAAGAAAAAGACCAACACGGGGTCGGTCATCGCGGTTAACCGCCGTGCCACCCACGACTACTTTATTGAAGATCGCTACGAGGCTGGTTTGTCTTTACAAGGCTGGGAAGTAAAGTCCCTGCGTGCTGGTAAGGCCAACATCTCCGAAGCTTACGTTACGGTCAAGGACAGTCAGCTTTTACTCTTGGGTGCGACCATTAATCCCCTCAAGACCTCTTGTGCCTTTGTGGTGGCAGATCCAACGCGCACCCGCACGCTGCTTATGAATCGCCGTGAGATTAACAAGCTCATGGGACAGTCGCAGCGCTCAGGCTACACCATTATGCCACTCAAGCTCTATTGGAAGGGCTCGTGGGCCAAGCTTGAGATTGGTCTTGCTCGTGGCAAGCAAGAGCACGACAAGCGTGATGCTATTAAAGAGCGTCAATGGCAGCGCGAGAAAGAGCGCGTCATGAAAAAGGCGATGTAATGCGTAGAGCGTGTTGTTTGCCTCGACCTGCACACACGACTGTCCTCTTCAATCGCAAATCCCGAAGTCCGCCACGGGTAAAAGACGTGGTGGGCTTTGGGATTTTTTATGGTGCCAGCTCCTAAGCGCTTGCTCGTCCCTTTTCCCTACCTCTCCCTATCGCTCTCCTTACCCCTCCCCTAACCTACCTGTTCTTCTGCCTTTAGCCACCTTTGCAACACCATCTTGCGGCAGCACCACACTAAAGCTTGAGATAGTGGCACTCTAAGCTTTAAGGCTATCGCCTTACCCTTAAGTGGTAGTCGCAAGTAGATCCAGCCTGATATACAAGCCGTATCTTAGCGGTTTGGGAAAAAACAGTCGCAACTTCTCGACATCTCGACAGCAGCCCCACATGCCGAGGCTCTTTATCTTTACCGCGCAACAAGAGTCCTCTCCTCGTTAGGACTCATCTCTATCCCACAAAACAAAAAATCCCAGCACCTGCATCGCTGCAAGTCTGGGATTTTGCCAAAGCCAGCGCGGATACGATCTAAGCCGTGCGGCGGCGTAATCGCGCTGAGCCTACATCTGATGGAGCTAAAAGAGGGCTTAGTCCTCCATGCTCTCCATCTCGATTTCCTTTTTGTCGATCTTCTTTGGAATCAGATTCTTACGCTCGATCTTCAGCAGCAGAGCCCATGTCGATGCTACATAAATCGAAGAGATCGTACCAAAGACAATACCAATCGTCAGCGCCAGCGAGAAGCCGAAAATCATGTCACCGCCAAAGATTAACAGCGATAACACGGTAATCAGCGTCGTACCCGAGGTGATGATAGTACGGGCCAGCGTCTGCGTTAACGACACGTCAAAGAGGTGATCCATCGTAAAGTCACGAGGCAGCTTGCTCGCGTTTTCACGAATACGATCGAACACCACGATCTTATCGTTCAGGGAGTAACCTAACACCGTCAGCACGGCGGCCAACACTGTTAAGTCGTACTCAATCTGCCAAAACGAGAACACGCCCAACACCACAATCACGTCGTAAGCCAGCGAGATCACTGCACCCGTGGCCATACGCCACTCAAAGCGGAAGGCAATGTAGATCAAGATGGCAATCAGCGACACCACAATGGCGATGATACCGCTTTGTACCAGCTCCGCACCGACTGCTGGGCCCACATACTCCGAGCGAGTAATGTGCGACTGGGGATCGAGCTTGGTGGCGGCGTCGCGGATCTTCTCCGTTACGATCTGCTGATTGAGGTCATCCTTTGGGGCCACACGGATCATCACATCCTGCGTCGAACCAAAGTTCTGCACTGTACCCTCAATACCCTCGGCAGCATACGCTTTACGCACATCCTCCAAGGCTATGGAGTGCGAGTAATGGGTTTCCACCACAATACCGCCGGTAAAGTCGAGGCCCCAGTTCATGCCCTTGACCACCATCGACGCAATCGATGCGATCACGAGGAGTATGCACAAGATTTCCACCGTGCCCTTGATCTTCATGAAAGGGATGACGGTGGTGTCCTTAATAAACTGTAACATCTGCGGCCGCTCCTTAAATGCTTAAGGTCTTGAGGTTAGGGCGACCACCCCAAATGATATTCACAATGGCGCGGCAGGCCGTCACAGCGGTAAACATCGACGAGGCGAGACCCACCATCAGCACCAGCGCAAAGCCCTTAACCGCACCTGTACCGACCATGAACAGAATAAAGGCCGTAATAAAGGACGTAATGTTCGAGTCGGCAATGGTGGCAAAGGCGCGGGCGTAACCTTCGTTAATGGCTAGCTGCACCGACCTTCCATGCCGGAGCTCCTCACGGATGCGCTCGTAAATGAGCACGTTCGCGTCCACGGCCATACCAATGGTCAGCACAATACCGGCTATACCTGGCAAGGTCATAGTAGCGCCTGGAATCATCGACACCACGCCCACAATGAGCACGAGGTTAAAGAACAGCGCCAGATTGGCCACCAGACCAAAGGCCTTATAGTAGATCACCATGAACAGACCTAAGGCCGTGAAGCCGTAGAGCATGGCACGCATACTATTTTCGATGTTTTCCTGACCTAATGAAGGGCCAATGGTACGCTCTTCGACGATCTGGATAGGCGCGATTAAGGCACCGGCACGTAAGAGCAGTGCTAAGTTGTGGGCCTCACGCGAGGAATCGATACCAGTAATACGGAAGTTAGAGCCCAGACGTGACTGAATGGTGGCGACGTTAATCACCTGCTCTACTTTCTTAAACTTTGGCTTGTAACCTGGCTCACCGACCTTAGGGGCATTTGGATCAGTATTCTCCACCACCTTAAACTCGATGAAGTTAGTCGCCATCGGCTTACCGATGTTGTCCTTAGTAAACTCGGACATAATGGAGCCGCCACGCGAATCCAGCGAGATGTTTACTTGAGGACGGCCATTTTCATCAGTGGAGGAGGAAGCATCCACGATGTGGTCACCGGTTAAGATCACACGCTTTTCTAAGACCACAGGAGCGCCGTTACGGTCATAGTGCAGCTCGGTTCCAGGTGGAATACGACCCTGCATCGCCGCACCTAAGTCTGCGTTGGAATCGACTAAGCGGAATTCCAGCGTGGCTGTGGCGCCTAAGATCTCCTTAGCACGGGCGGTGTCTTGCACGCCAGGCAACTCCACGACCACACGGTCAGCGCCTTGACGTTGAATTAAAGGCTCAGCCACACCTAATTCATTGACACGGTTACGTAAAATGTTGATGTTCTGATCGACGGCACTGGTGCGAATCTGCGATAAACGAGCTTCCGTCATCGCAGCACGAATGTAGTAGTGACCGCCGTCATCGTAATCTTGGAAGGTGAAATCACGATGATTACGTTGCAGTAAAGACATGGCCGCATCGCGGGTCTCGCTGTCGCGGAATGAGATCACCACGTCATTACCCTCAGAGCGGGCACCGGACAAGCGCAGATCATTTTGTCTGAGCTCGGTACGTAAGTCCGATACCAGCTGGGTGCGCATTTTCTTCATGGCTTCTTCCATGTCCACTTCCATGAGGAAGTGCACACCGCCACGTAAATCCAGACCCAACTTTAATGGGTGCATACCCAGCTTGCGCATAAACTCAGGGGTTGCTGGCGCAAGGTTCAATGCGGTGATATAGCGATCACCCAGGTACGCCTGCACCAAATCCTTAGCCATAATCTGCTCATCCAGCGTCTTAAAACGCACCAGCAATTGACCTTGCTCGTCGAGCTCGTATTGGCCAGTGATACCCTTGCTGTTTAAGAGGTTTTCTACTTGCGTCGCCACCTCTTGCGATACAGGGTTGCCGTTAGTACCGGACACCTGTAAGGCAGGGTCTTCACCATAGAGATTTGGTAAGGCGTAAAAAAAGCCGATCAAGATGACCACGGCCACCAAGAGGTTTTTCCACCACGGAAATTTATTAATCACGGTCTATTCCACAACTTTACCTATTTCACGTCTCATTAAGTACACCCACGGCAGTAGCGGCCCCAGTAAAAGCAAAAAGGCCTCAAGAAAAACGCAAGCGCTTCTCTTGCACCGCCCGACTCAAAGACTCAGCCCTGGACCGGCGCACCCCATGACACGTCCATTCACCACCTACACCTAAAAGAAGTCCTCGCTGGAGCCTCTGTCCTCACAGACATAGACGCACGACACCTTTTCTCTTCCTATCCTGTTGTGGTCTGGCCACAGTTACTTCAGATCGCGACTAGCCTCAGGGCCCGCGCCCCTTATACAAGGTATAAGGGGAGCTTCGCCACAGACTCGCTGGTGGTGAGATCTGACAGAGCGCCCGTGGCTGCGGGCAACACTGCTTAGACATGAGCTGCTAAAAGCAACAACGGCTCGAAACGAAGCACGGCATGGGAAGACACCATACCCCACCCCATCTCGGGCCGCAGCAAAAACCGTTCAGGAAAAAGGCCTCGCGTCCAGAGCCAAAGCGTAAAGCAGAGCATAAGCACAGCCTTGACGCTGAGGCAAACGAGGAGCGGCACGCAGCAGTTTGCTCCTGCCTGTGCCCTTCTAATATGTGCTGGCAAAGACTCACGGCTATGCCTGTGACAAAGCCAGAGGCAATGTCTGAATTAAGGCCTGAAGCAAGGCTTAAGATAAGGCTTCACCACTTGACCTTAAGAGAACCCTTATGTAAGACCTTGAGGGTAAGCCCTTGGCAGCACACACTACATTCTGTTACACGCTACAAAAAGCACCATCCTCCAGCGCCACACCTCGTAGGAAAGCGCTACAACGCCACATCTTCAAGTGTGGCTGGTTACCCCACCGTGTGGCTCTTTAGGATGTGATTTTCTGGCCGCATCTTTCTGCTCGCATTTGGTTGAGGCGCAGCATGGCATGGCACTAAGGCACCACAAAAGAAAAGGCTAAGAACCAAGCCCTTAGCCTTTCCCCTTACACTTTACGCTTAGACCGCCTCTAAAGTGCCCTTTGGCAACACAGCCACCACGTAGTTACGCTTCATCTGTAAGATCACGTCCTTGCCGACGCTGATCATCACGTAGTCCTTGTTGTCTGGCAGCTTCACCACCTTACCAGCGATGCCACCATTGGTCAGAACCTCGTCACCCACAGCTAAGCCGTCTAACAGCTTCTGCATTTCCTTGCGCTTCTTGTTGTTTGGGCGCATCACAAAGAAGTAGACCGCGACCATGCACACTACCAGGATAATGAGCATGCTCATATCGCCACCGGCGGCCGGAGCTCCTTCAGCAGCATGGGCAACAGAAATGATATCCATTTTTATGTCCGATCCTATTAAGACAACAAAACAAACTACAACACAGGTCACTCACTCCTGCCTCCAGTTTCAGGTGACAGCAGTAAAGAGCCTTTGCTTGAGCAAAGCTTAAGGCACCATCAGGCAGCTACAGCTACAGCTACAGCTTAGCCCAGCATCGCTGTGATCAGCTTACCGCTCTAAACTTAGGATTAGCTTGAGCATTCACAGTCACATGATGCTGCGGCAGCGCCCTTCATTACGCGTAATTAAGCGCTAGCACTGTGCGCTTTGGCGCGGCGGTAAACCCTGCTGACGATAGAAATTGTCAGCAAATTCTTCTAGTTTACCAGATTCAATAGCAGATCTAATGTCCGCCATGAAATGTTCGTAGAAGTGTAAGTTGTGAATGGTGTTGAGGTGCGCACCTAAGATCTCATTGCACTTGTCTAAGTGGTGTAAATACGCCTTGGAGTAGTTGCGGCAGGTGTAGCAGTCGCAATTTGGATCCAGTGGCGAGGTGTCCATCTTGTACTTAGCGTTACGAATCTTTACCACACCCTGCGAGGTAAAGAGATGGCCATTGCGCGCATTACGCGATGGCATCACGCAGTCAAACATGTCTACACCATTGAGCACACCCTCTAAGATATCCTCAGGACGGCCCACGCCCATGAGGTAGCGAGGATGATCATCAGGCATAATAGGGGCAATGTGGCTTAAAGCCTTATACATGACATCCTTAGGCTCACCTACAGCTAAGCCACCAATAGCGTAGCCATCAAAACCAATGTCCGTTAAGCCCTTAAGAGAAGCCTCACGTAACCCCTCGTCAGTACCGCCTTGGATAATGCCAAAAAGGCTGTTCTTATTGCCTAAGCGATCAAACTCATTACGGCAACGTTGGGCCCAGCGCAGCGATAGCTCCATAGCCTCACGCATGCGCTTGTAATCGGCTGGCAGGCCAATGCACTCGTCAAATTGCATCACGATGTCAGAGCCCAGATCGTACTGGATCTGCATCGAGACCTCTGGTGATAAGAACAGACGGGCACCGCTGATAGGGTTTTGGAACTTTACGCCCTCTTCGGTCACCTTGCGGATACCAGAGAGCGAGAACACTTGGAAGCCACCGGAGTCAGTGAGGATAGGCTTATCCCAGTGCATAAAGTCATGTAAATCACCATGGGCCTTGATCACCTCGGTACCAGGGCGTAACCACAGGTGAAAAGTATTACCCAGCAGGATGTCAGCACCTAATTCACTGACTTGCTCAGGGCGTAAGCCCTTAACGGTACCTAAGGTACCCACTGGCATAAAGGCAGGGGTACGCACCACACCGCGAGCAAAGTGCAGCTCACCACGACGGGCCTTGCCGTCGCGAGCTAAGATCTTAAATTCCATGGCCATCTGCCACGATCCTTTTGTTGGGAATTGGGAAAATGGGTCTCAGTGCCGTCTTGGGGAAGGTGACAGCGTCAAACTTTAACGTCACCGTCAGTAAGCAACCGACCATAAGTTGCGGGGGATAAGATTCCGCACTGGCACGAGCAAGCGCAAATAAATAGGGTTCAGCGTAAAAAACGCAGTAAAAGCGGTCAGCGCTTTTGCTCTTACTATTGCTCTTACTGCCACTGCCCGTATCGGCCCTTATCGGCCCTTGGCCGCAGCACCAGCTCAATAGTGATGAAGTTCAAAAGTATTTACCGAGCCACACCGATCAGCGATCTACTTTGAAGATCACTATTGGATGGCTTGTATTAGCGGTTTATCTTGATAGCCTCAAACGCCGCTTGGTGGTAAATACTTTTAATCTCCATCAGGAGCATGGGCAGCACTGACACGATATCACTGCCACTAAAACGAGAACTCGAGCAGCAGCAGCTGTGGCTGCGGCCACGATGCAAGGCGCTGCTCTGACCTCAGAGCACAGCTACTTTGCCCTCTAAACGCTTGAGGCTGTTACTACCGCGTTAAGCTTTGGGCTTTAGCTTGAGCCTCTGCCACATCACGCTGCACTGAAGGTGGTAAGTCCATCTCCGTAGTGCGCTTAGTGATAAACATGCAGTCGCCGTAGCTAAAGAACTTATAGCGCTCTGCCACCGCATGCTTATAGGCCTGCAAGGTGTTGTGGTAGCCTGCAAAAGCGCATACCAGCATAATGAGCGTCGACTCTGGCAAGTGGAAGTTTGTAATCAGCGCATCGACCACTTGGTACTTGTAGCCTGGGTAAATAAAGATCGAGGTGTCGTCAGAGAAAGGCGCGATCTCCGCACTGAGGCCCTTTTTCTTGGCAGCTGTAGCGGCGCTCTCTAAAGAGCGCACTGCGGTCGTACCCACGGCAATCACGCGATGGCCGCTCTCATGGGTAGCAATCACCTGTTGAGCGACCTCTGGGGAAAGCTGCACATACTCACTGTGCATATGGTGCTTCAGCACATCATCCTCACGCACTGGCTGAAAGGTACCAGCCCCCACATGTAAGGTCACAAAGGCGAAGTTCACTCCGTAAGCCTTAAGGTCATCAAGCTGCGCCTGATCAAAGTGCAGACCAGCCGTTGGGGCAGCGACAGCACCAGGCTCACGGGAGTACACCGTCTGATAGCGCTCGCGATCTAACTCCTCATCAGGACGGTTGATGTAAGGAGGCAGCGGGATATGACCAATATCATTGAGGATCTCTAAGATCTCGTGCCCCGCTTCGCACTCGATATGGAAGAGGTCACCCTGACGGCCTAAGACCTTGATTAAGTAGCGCTTCTCACTGCTGACTTCAACGCTATCATCACCAGCTGCTGCCTTTACAGCATCCTGTGGTGCCACAGGGCCAACAAAGATCAGCGAGCCTGCTTTTGGCGCCTTAGAGGCCTTGATGTGAGTCAGGGCTTGCTGTGGTGTCAGCAGGCGCTCGATTAAGAACTCGCACTTGCCACCGGTGTCTTTATGGCCATAAATACGAGCGGGAATCACCTTAGTGTCGTTAAACACTAAGAGGTCGCCAGGCTGTAAAAACTGCTTTAAGTCAGAAAAGATCTTGTCCTGCAACGCGCCGCTATTACCATCAAGGCAGAGCATCCGGCAGGAGGTGCGCTCTTTTGCAGGAAAAGAGGCAATAAGTTCAGGTGGCAGGTCGAAATGAAAATCGCTACGAAGCACAACAAGCACCGGCAAAAGGCAAAGGAGAAACAGTCCTTACCTGAAAAATCACAGCTTTTACCTCCAAGTACAGCTCAAGTACACATTAGCAACTGCGATCAGTGCAGCAAGCTAAAACTGCTAGCAACTTGAGGTGGTAAAAGCACCATAGTGCAGCGCACCAAACTCGCCATTTTATCATCTTTTGCTGCTCTTTTAGGCAGCAAAAACAGCATCTGTCGGCAGCAGCCTATCGCACTGCTCCATACCCGCGAACCTAAGAGCTGACAGCTCAACTCAGAGCTTTAGCAACTCATCCCTAAGGGTGATTAAGATGCGCCAAACCAGCTTGTAAGAGCTATAGCTGCCACTTACAGCACTCATCACTAAGGAGCATGGACGCACACCAAGAGCAACAAAAGCCATGGTGGTGTTAAGTTCTTGGGAATGGCCCTGCTCCCCCATCATGTCACATCAATCGATGACTAAGTCCTCCAGTCACTCTTGGCCACGTTCTAACCATTAACGCAGTGCTTTGCTGCTCCCGCAGTGCTCTTGCTCCCGCAGTGATCTTGCTCCCGCTGTGCTCTGCCGCCCCCACTGCGCTTTGCCGCAGCGCTCTGCCGCAGCGCGCTGCCGCAGCGCGCTGCCGCAGCGATCTGGCTGTCCTGCACGCACTCTACGCATTCCCACTCCCCTTGGGTAATAGCCAACAAATGTGCGCCACCGCAAAAAAAATGCAGCATTAGTGGCAACATGCTCTTTTTTGTTGGTTTGCTGGGGCGCAATTTCTGTATGATAGCCCACATTCGACTTTAAGAGCATTACTCCCACTGCGCACTGCCTTGTGGCTTCCCCCAAGCCCCCTAATTGTGCCCACAACCGCTCTGCGTCAGACTCGCTGTCAAGTTTTGGGCCAACGGCGTCACTTTGCTCTGTGCTTAGACTCTGCTGTGAGGTCTAAAGTACACCTTTAGCCCTCACCTGCATGGCACCACCAGTGGCTTCTACTGTGCGTAAGCTGCTCTGTGGCGCGATATTTTGTGTGCTTAATCTAAAAGTCACAGGAAAATCATTGCGCCTCAGACCATAAATATTGCATGATCTAAGGTCGAATCAGCTTGCCAAGCCCCACATGCTCTCATGTAGACAGCGCAAGCTTTACCTCTTCTTATTCTGCTGTGTTCCCTGTCACACCAACCTCATTGAGGTGTTGGTGGGCTCTGCTATGGCTTAAGCAAAGCAAGACAGCTCTAAGACGCAGCCACAATAAGAAACCGACCTCAACCGTAAGCTGTTTTTAGACAGTGCGCGGCTTTACAGGTAAAGCCCTCCGCTCAGTGCATCGACTGTTGGCGAGTTCTATTTCTAATCTTACAGGAAGAAGCCATGCTGATAGGTATTCCAAAAGAAAGCTTGAAAGGCGAAACAAGAGTGGCTGCCACTCCTGACACCGTAACCAAGCTCATCAAGTTAGGCTTTGAAGTGGCGGTGCAAAGCAACGCCGGCGCTGATGCCAGCTTTGACGACGCCGCCTATACCGCCGCCGGTGCGAAGGTTTTACGTGGTCGTGAGGTTTGGCAAAGCGACATCATCTTTAAGGTCAATGCCCCTAGCGATGAGGAAATCAAGCTCCTCCACGAGGGTCAAACTTTAGTCAGCTTTGTGCGCCCAGCACAAAACCCTGACTTAGTCGCCAAGTTAAACGAGAAGAAGGTCACCGTCCTTGCTATGGACATGGTGCCACGTATTTCTCGTGCTCAGGCTTTAGACGCCCTGTCCTCTACCGCCAACATCTCCGGCTACCGCGCCGTGATCGAGGCTGCACACACCTTTGGTCGTTTCTTCACTGGTCAAGTGACGGCTGCAGGTAAGGTTCCACCTGCCAAGGTACTGGTGATCGGTGCTGGTGTGGCTGGCCTTGCTGCTATTGGTGCTGCCCACTCGTTAGGCGCTATCGTGCGTGCTTTCGATACCCGTCTTGAGGTGGCCGACCAAATCAAGTCCATGGGTGGTGAGTTCTTAAAGTTAGACTTTAAGACTGAAGACGGCGGTTCCTCCGACGGCTACGCCAAGGTCATGTCTGATGAGTTCATCAAGGCTGAGATGGAGCTGTTTGCAGCTCAAGCCAAGGACGTGGACATCATCATCACCACCGCTGCTATTCCTGGCAAGCCAGCTCCACGCCTGATTTCTAAGGAAATGGTCGAGAGCATGAAGCCAGGCTCTGTGATCGTGGACTTAGCTGCTGCCACCGGTGGTAACTGCGAACTGACGGTCGAGGGCAAGATCACTACCACGCCAAATGGTGTCAAGATCATTGGCTACTCTGACTTAGCTTGCCGTCTGCCAGCCCAATCCTCGCAACTGTACTCTACGAACTTAGTCAACTTAGCTAAGCTCCTGTGCAAGAACAAGGATGGCAACATCGACGTCGACTTTGAGGACGTGATCTTACGCAACATGTGCGTAACCCGTGATGGCGAAGTGACCTTCCCACCACCAAAGATCAGCGTCTCTGCTGCTCCAGCTGCGCCAAAGAGCGCTGAGCCACCAAAGAAGATCGAGCAGCATCAGGTCTCCAAGACCTTCAAGATCTCCTTACTTGCCATTGTTCTCATCGCTTTTGCGCTGATTGGCATTTACGCTCCAGAAAAGTTCTTACCACACTTCACCGTCTTCGTCTTAGCCTGCGTGGTCGGTTACTACGTGGTATGGAACGTTACTCACTCTCTGCACACCCCACTGATGTCGGTTACCAATGCTATTTCGGGCATTATCGTTGTGGGTGCTATTTTACAGATCAGCTCCGGCTCATTTGTGATTGGTGCCTTCGCCTTCATCGGTGTCCTCATTGCCTCGATTAACATCTTCGGTGGCTTTGCGGTGACACGCCGTATGCTGGCCATGTTCAAGAAACAGCAGTAAGGATCAGAGATCAGGAGAAATAGCAAATGGTAGCAGGTCCTATACACATGGCCTATATCTTGGCCGCACTGCTCTTTATTATGGCCCTAGCGGGCTTATCGAAGCAGGAAACGGCTAAGTACGGCTGCTTATCTGGCATGGTAGGTATGGCTATCGCTCTGGTAGCTACCTTCGTGCAGGTTGAGTCTGGTTCAGGCTTCCTCTTAATCATTGTCGCCATGGTTATTGGCGGTGCCATTGGTATCTTCGTTGCCCGTCGCGTGGCGATGACCCAGATGCCAGAGATGATCGCATGCTTACACTCCTTTGTGGGTTTAGCTGCGGTGCTGGTGGGTTACAACTCCTTCTTAGAGTTAGGCCCAACGGTGCAAGATACCATCACGGTATCAATTGGTGACTCGCCAGCCACCATTGTTGCGATGCTGGATGAAGCCAATAAGGCCAACGCTGCTGCGCTTGCAGCTGTGGGCACTTCCATGAGTGCTGCCGAGCTCAACACCCACTTAGTTGAGATCTTCTTAGGCATCTTCATTGGTGCAGTGACCTTCACTGGCTCTATCGTGGCCTATGGTAAGTTAAACGGCACTTACAAGCTGCGCGTCTTCAAGTCTGCGCCTTTAATGATCCCTGGCGGTCACCTCTTAAACTTAGCCGCCCTGATCGTGTCGTTCTTCTTACTGATCTGGTTCATGGCAGCAGCTAACCCACCACTCTTCCCATTAGTGGTGATGACTCTGATCGCCTTTGCCTTTGGTGTGCACTTAGTGGCAGCCATTGGTGGTGCTGACATGCCAGTGGTGATCTCGATGCTGAACTCCTACTCTGGTTGGGCAGCAGCGGCATCTGGCTTTATGCTCTCGAACGATCTTCTGATCGTTACTGGTGCGTTAGTAGGCTCCTCCGGTGCTATTCTGTCTTACATCATGTGTAAGGCTATGAACCGCTCCTTCATGTCGGTGATCATGGGTGGCTTCGGTAACGAAGGTGCTGCTACTGATGCTGACGAGGAAATGGGCGAGTACCACGAGATGAAGACCGCTGATGTGGCAGAGCTCTTAAAGAACTCTTCCTCGGTCATCATCGCCCCAGGCTATGGTATGGCTGTATCGCAAGCGCAGAATGCAGTGGCGCAGTTAACTGAGAAGTTACAAGCTCGTGGCTGCCAAGTGCGTTTTGCCATTCACCCAGTGGCTGGCCGTCTGCCAGGTCACATGAATGTGCTGTTAGCTGAGGCCAAGGTGCCATACGATATCGTCTTTGAGATGGATGAGATCAATGACGACTTCGAGAACACCGACACTGTACTGGTTATTGGTGCTAACGACACCGTGAATCCAGCTGCGTTAGAGAATCCAAACAGCCCAATTGCTGGTATGCCAGTGCTTGAGGTGTGGAAGGCTCGCAATGTGGTAGTCTTCAAGCGTTCGATGAACGCGGGCTATGCGGGTGTGCAGAACCCACTGTTCTTCAAGGACAACACCTACATGTGCTTCGGCGATGCGAAGAAGTCGGTTGAAGAGATTGTATCCGGCATCTAAGCTGATCATGCTTTAAGCTAAGCTCTCCTCTGCATAGGGGCCCCCAGCTTAGCTTAGCTTGAGCAAGGTGCAAGCTGATTCCAGAGAAAAGCCCAGCGGAGTGATCTACTGGGCTTTTTTCGTTGTTGCATGAGATAAAGGAAGCGACGCGTTGCCTCATCGCTCTTGAGCAAACGTAGGGAAGTGGCGACTGATTTTCTCAAAACCGCGAAGATACGGCCTTTACCTCAAATTAGATCTCCCCTAATGACAGCGCTCACTGGTTAGTCCTTAGCCTCAACACTTGCGCTGGTGTAATGATGTTTGCCTTAATCAACCTTGCGGTAGCGTTGGTGCCATATCCACAAAACTCAGAGAAACGCCAAATTATGAGCAGAGCTCTTTTCCCGCTCCAAAACAAAAGGGACAGCCTCTGCTGTCCCCTGTCTTATCTCTGAGCGCACCTATTGCGCTTTATTGTGCAGCGTAATCCACAACACTGGCGTCACCCCAGCATGACACTTGCCCGTCGCCGCAAAGATCTTATCAATATCGCCCGTGCTCTTAATCACAATCATCGAGGTAATGGTCGACTTGAGCTTAGAGCTCAATAAGCGCGGCTCCGTAATAATGATCGGGTCGCCCTTTTTCACCTCATCGCCCAAATTCACCTTGGTGGTAAAGCCCTCGCCCTTAAGCTCCATAGCCTCTACACCAAAGGTGACATAAACCTCCAATCCCTCAGCCATGCGCACCGCAAAGGCATTCTTTGTCGGCAGCAAACGCGAGATCACGCCATCACACGGCGCCACAATCGACTCGCTCTCTGGCACTACCGCCACGCCATCACCCATGACCTTCTCTGAGATCACGATATCTGGCACCTCCTCCAGAGGTAAGAGCGTTCCAGTAACCGGTGCATATAAAGTCACGTCAGCGTTAATGTTCTTGACCTCAGCCGCTGAAGGTGCCGCCTCATCGGTCTTTGTCACGTGCTTGAATAAACCAGAAAAGAAGCCCATGACCTTGTCCTCGTGTTGCCCAAGGGAATGATACGCCATTACTAAGGCAGCAAGCTCTACCCAGTACCAGCTTGAAGAGTAGTTTACGTCACCTGCTACGCAAAATCGTCTGCAAAGAGTAAGCGCTGGAGATCGTCACTGGAGGCCACCTCCATTAAGCTGTTGTACAGCTTTTGATCAAAGTGCGGTACTACGCCCTGATCTGCAAGTTGCTGCAGCTCCTTACGCACCTTCGCAATCGACGTCGCATCCGTGGTGATATAACTGGCTCCCAGCGCTAAGAAGAACGGCAGCAACTCTGTGCGCATCGCAAAGCGACCAGCGATACCCACCTGCACATGGCTATCATGCGCCCCCTTACAGGCAATGGCAATCATCTTCGAGAGCGCAGGCGTAAAGTAATCCTCAGGTGGACGGGGTGCCGATGCGTACTCAGCAAGCGAGCTGGTACCGATCAAAAACATCTCGCCATATGCGGCAAAGGCCTTAGCCGAGAGCACCGCCGCAGGCGTCTCAATCATCACCGCGACATGCGACTTGCCGTAAGGCACATTATCACTTTCCAGCTCCTCAATCACCCGTGCCAGCATCGTGGTCAGCGCCTTCGCCTCACTAATGCGGGTAATGAGCGGAAATACGATGTGAATCTCCCGTCCGGCCGACGCGAGCAACAGCGCCCGTAATTCCTTTTTGAGCAGTGCCGATCCTACCTGTGCGCCGTAGCTGTAAAGAGGGCCCTCGTGGTCTAACTCCACGGTAAAGAGTGGCTTCTTATCGCCTGCAAAGTCAAAAGTACGCGCAGTGAGCGGCGCGGTCTTGGGAATCTTAGAGAAGATCGAGGTAAAGGTGCGCACCATTTCCTCGACGCTGGGCTCATGATGGTAGTTTAAAAAAAGAAACTCTGAGCGCAGCAGTCCCAAGCCGTGGTTTAAGTAGCGCGCTAAGCGGTCAATTTCACCAATAGCGCCCATCGACCCAGCCACCGTCACCTGTAAGTCGCTATCAGGTGGGTCGTCATCATCGCTATTGCTATTAAAGAGATCCTGCTGAGCAATCAGCGCCCGCGCTGTGTCTTGTGGTGGCTCGATGAGGATAGTGCCCCGTGTGGCATCCACCAGCACATGCTCACCATTTTTAATAGTCAGCGCGCCCTTTACCCCATAAATGGCAGGGATACACAGGTCACGTAAGACCGTGCCTAAGTGCCCCGAGGCTTGACCTCCCTCTAACACCACCGCGCGCACGAGCTCGGTGTGCAAAGATAGAAAGCGGGCTGGGGTGAGGTCAGAGGCAATGATGACACACGGGCGATTGAGCTGTGGTACCTCCGCCTCGTCATCGGTACCGGTGGAGTTAATAGTGGCAATAAAGTCACGCATCAGGGAGCTGAGCTCAGAGGCTACGACCTGCATTTCTGGGTCGTCATCATCACCATCCTCAGCATCAGCGTCGTGAGAAAAGCGCGCAATCTTTGGCAAGAGCACGTTTTGCGCTGCCTCAACTGCACTTTGCCCTTGAGCAATGAGCTCATCAATTGAGTTAATGTTGCCAGAGTTGGTGATATACGAGGCCACCGCGCCAAAGAGGTCACGCACCTTATCAGGGACAGTACCTGACATGGCGTTATTGAGCTTGTTGGCAAACTCGCGACTGGCTTTTAGGTACTTTAAGCGCTCATCGCTAGGACTAAGAGCCCGCGTAGCTTCGATCTCAGTGGACACCGTCTGCGGCAGCAGTAAAAAGGCAAAGCCCTCACTGACGCCTTCAGAGACAGTGATTCCTGACATGGTGTACATTACATCCTCCTCGGCCCTATCCTAGACTTGGCTAGTCAAGCCTATCCTCGCAAAGCCTCGCCCTACACGCTTAGCAGCACCTGTTGTCACCACGCCCACAGCGCAAAGATCACGCCGCCGACAGCGGCGAAGTGTAACGCCTGCTTTGAGCCTTGCTGGCAGCTTGAGCGATTCCTGTAGGGAGAAATTCCCGTAAGGAAAGCGGCCAGCAGTATTAGCACTGTTGTCTTAGGAACGACTGACCTAACAGATGACGGACTTTAGGATAAGCATGGTGCCCCCTCTTAAGATAGGATTAGGCTCACCTGCACCATTCATCTTACGGTTGGTGACGTTTCCATCACTCATCCCTTTCTCCGTCATTTATTCGATCACTCATTTCTTAGCTCTGTGGTTGTGGCTATAACTGCCGTAGCTTTTAGCGTTTCTTAGCGCAGCGCCACATCAATGGTATAGCGCTTTTGCATCTCGACATAGTACTTAGTGCCAGCGCACACCGCTGCTGGTGGAATCACCAAGTTCAAAATAGGCACCGTCATCGCCAGCGAAATCACCGCCCCCATCACAAACGAAGCTAAGCGCTGGTTCTGCAAGTCCTTCTTCATGTCATCAAATGAGATCTTGTGGTTGTCGTATGGGTAGTCGACGTACTGAATGCACATCATCCACGCCGCCAGTAAGAACCATAAGATAGGGGAAATGACATTAATGACAGGAATAAAGGAAATGATCAGGCAGACAATCACGCGTGGCAGGTAGTAAGCCATCTTGCGTAGCTCACGCTTAATCACACGTGGTACGTCCTTGATGACAGCGGCAAAGCCGTCATCACTGCCCGCAGCAAATGGCGCCCCACGAATCACGCCCTCGGCTTTCTCGGCCAGCATGCCGTAAAAAGGTGAGGCAATAATGGTCGCAACCGTGGAGAAGATGTAGCAAAAGACAAAGCCCATGGTCAGGGCTAAAAAGATCCACAGCACGTAGCTTAAGAAGTTAAGCCACTCTGGCAGCAGATCAAGGTACTGCTGTAAAAAGCCCGAAATGGTCTGAACAACCAGATAGCCACCAATGGCCAGCACCAAAAAGTTGATAATGATTGGTATGACCACATATAAGCGGCACTCTTTGGAGAGGGCTAATTGCAGGCCGGATCCGAGGTAGCCAACCATATTCCAGATTGAGATTTCTTGGTTAGAACTGTCTTTGATCATGCTTAAGGCCAAGAGCGATGGATAAAACAAGAAAGGCGCGCCTTTCGCTGCGCTGCGCCGCACGGCGCGGCGCTGGGAGCCCCTTACGGTGGGCGCTATGACGCGCGGCGTAAAGAGCAAAAACTAGCTCTCATCATACCGCAAACCCCAGCAGACAAAAACCAAAATCCCCCCTTGAGCAGCATTGTCTCTTGACCGTCACCACTTCCTCTAAGCTTATGTCTACCGTGCTCAATTGCGACTTTATGGGGGCTTTGAGTATAATTTTCGCCATCAACTAAGACCCGCAACAAGTCTTAGCTGCCCTTGGTGTCGACGCCACCAGCAAGCTTACAGTTTTAGCTCTAAGCACGGCTGCGGTTCCACCCCACAAAGCTTCTGTTTCGTCCTTGTTTTGTTTCTCTTTTGCACACCTCACAAGCTACTGCGATTCCTCGTCTGACACTCCGTCCCCTGAGGTCCCCAGCCCTGCCTGTGTGCTCTGTGTGCAGGAAAAGAGACATGCAAAGAGACACGCAAAGAGAACTGACCGCACCAGCGGCCTTTGAGATCACCTGCCATGTCCTCTTTTTCCGATCCCAGTTCCATTGTGCTGATCGTTGGTGCAATCTGCATCCTCGTCTTTATCGTCCATGGACTCTGGTTTTCCAATAAGCCGCAAAACCGCCGTCTCAAGAAAAACGACCAGCGCGACCAAGAGCTCTCTCGCTCAAATCAAATTGGTAAGGTGCGCATCGTTACCCCAGATTCCTTAACCCCACACGCTCACGCCGAAGAACAAGCCGAGAGCGAAGCGGCTCCAGCGGCCAAAAGTGCCCGCCATGCGCGCGCCACTCTGCCTCATGACTTTGATGATGGCTTTGCTGACTTAAGCAGTAACGCTTCGATTAGCGTTAACCCCCAGACTCATGGCTTGCGTCATGAAGCGGGTAATGCTCCAGCGCACGCCACTACCGCTGCCACTCCTGCTGCTATGGCCGGTCAGGGCGCACCAACTACAGTGGCAACGCCGTCTGACACGACGACGCTTAGTGCCGATGCCTATAGCAATGAGACCAACTCTGCAGCAAGCAACGCTGATAACATGCCACACCGTGAGGTCTATGAGATCATCATTGCGGCTGATAAGGACAAGCCTTACTTAGGTGAGGATATTGAGGAGCTGTGCAACCACTACGGCTTTATTCAGGGCTTTATCAAGGACAACCTCAAGATCTACTTCGTCTACGAAAACGCCCGTGAAAAGACCAACGAGGTCTTCCGCATCTGCTCCATGGAGCCACCGTTCTACTTCCCTGAGAACATGCATGGCTACCAGACCTCAGCTATTGCTCTGTACATGACGCTGCCTGAGCGGGGTAAGGCCTTTGCCTACTTCAATGCCCTGCGAATGGCCACCGAGATCTTTATTAAGCAGTTGGGTGGTCATATGGAGGATCAGCAGCGCCGCATCATTGGCGCCGACGAGCTCAATGCTCTGGCTTTAGAGCTGCAAAACTACGATAACATTCCAGCAGGGCAGCAGCAGTAAGGGCAGCATCGCATCTTACGACACTTGCTTAAGAGCAGTCTCTGCTACATGGGGACGGAGACATGGTGCTCTGTGTCCTTGAGGTAGCGTTACGAGTAATGATTGCGCTCGCGGTATCCACTCCTATCCTAAGCGGTGCTTCTACATTAGCAACAGCAGCAGCTGCTGCTGCTGCTGCTGGCAGCTTCCAGCAGAGCTAAAGGCTTGCAGGTGGTGAAGAAGCTCAAGGAGCTCAGGTGTTGCTTGCTATAGTGCTTATAAGTCCCCTCTCCCTCTGCCCAGCTGGCTTTGGCTGCATACCACCAAAGAGCAGCTGTTTGCCTCTCTCAGTGGCGTTTTGTACGATCGCTGCCCTGTTGGAGTAAACAACGCCCCAAAGCAGCTTCTTGACGTGATCACTGCCGTTACGCGCAAGCTATCTGGGGTAGTTTGGCCTTACAAGAGGCGTCAACAGGGCAGAAAGCACAATGTCATAGGTGGTGATGAGCAACCAACTGCCTCTAAGGTGGTAGTCGAATGCACCGGTCACTAAGTTTAGCCACAGCCGCTGCCTCAGCATCTGCCTTTTGCCTTATGGCTGCGCTCTTCTAACCTCTACAGCACCACATGCCCATAACCTATCAGCTAGCAGACGACTTGTGCCCGCACTGCACTGCACTTTTTAGCACTCTTCATTTGCGCTCAAAGTCCTCTCCGCTCCATGCAACCGTACCCACCTGCCCCCACTTTCCTCTTTTGCCCCATGCGTCTTACATCAATAAATTATCATTAATTTTTGGGAAATGCTTCTATAAAGTAGAGTATAATACACACATAGAGCTGACAAAGCGTTTAGCCAACGACCACTGCTTCTAAGCCTGCTTTTAAGCCGTGGCACAGCTCATACTTCACATCACACACATTGCCAAACGCTTTGTCAGAGCCAAATACCATTGGGGTCAATGCGCCCCCTGCAACTTGCGATCAGTACAGCACAGCCATAGGAGGCGTCTATGAGTAGTGGAAAAGCAAAAGAGCAGAGCATGCTCGACCAAATCGAGTCTGCGCCCGCAGACGCTACGTCCGTAGACGATGCATCCCCCGAGGCTGTACCAAATGTACCGGCCGTATCAGCAGCACCGGTAGCACAGGCAGCACCTGCTGACTTAAGCTATGAGCATTATCGTGAGCTTGTAGCTACCCTCAACCGCTACGCCCACGCCTACTACGTCGAGGACGATCCCCTCGTCCCTGACTCCGAGTACGACCGCCTCTATCGTGAGTTGGAGGCTATTGAGCAGCACACCACCTTTAAAGACGCCGATGCCCCAACCCGCCGCATCGGTGATGCCACGCTCAATAGCTTTGCGCCCGTACCCCACCAAGTGCCTTTAATGAGCCTCGGTGACATCTTTAATGATGACGAGCTTATCGACTTCAATGACCGCATGATTAAAGCCGTAGGCAGCCACATTGAGTACTGTGCAGAGCCCAAGTTAGACGGCTTAGCCGTCTCTCTGATCTACGAAAACGGCATCTTAGTGCAGGCAGCCACCCGTGGTGACGGCACCACCGGTGAAAACATCACCGCTAACGCTCGCACCATTGCGGCGATTCCGCTGAAGCTGACTCTACCAGCTGAACGTGGCGCTGTAAGCGGCAGCAATGCCAACACCTCGAGCCAAGCCCGCCGCAGAAGCCGCAGCAACCGTCCCCAAGCTACGCGTGCGCAGGCCCCACGTGCGCAAAGTACGCGTAATGACCATCGCTGGCTGCAATGCCATACCCCTGCACGCAATGGCAGCTACAGCGATAACCGTGCATCTACGGTCACACGTGCGTACCATGCCCATAGATGGCTTTACAGCCACTCCTACGCCACTTTACGCGGTGATAAGGGGAGCACAGCTGAGACTACACTCTCTCCTGCCAGTTTTGTGGCTACCGAAATTCCGGCCTATTTAGATGTGCGTGGTGAGGTCTTTATGCCACGCGACGGCTTTAAGAAGTGGAATGAGACCGCCGCCGAGCGTAAGCAAAAGCCTTTTGCTAACCCGCGCAATGGCGCCACTGGTTCGCTGCGCCAGCAAGACCCAAGAGTCACAGCCAGCCGTCCACTCACCTTTAATGCCTACTACATTGGTCAGTGCCGTATGGCCGACGGTCGCACCGATGACGAGTGCTTACCACCAACTCAATATGGTCGCCTGCAGTTTGTCAAGAGCTTAGGCCTGCCTATCAATCCACTGGTACAGCAAACCCACGGTCTTAAGGGCCTGCGCAAGTTCTACACCTCAATAGGCAAGCTGCGCCCAACGCTCAATTACGACATCGACGGTGTGGTGCTAAAAATCAACAGCATCGCCCGCCAAGAGGAAATGGGTGCTACCGCCAAAGCTCCACGCTGGGCTATTGCCTATAAATTCCCACCTGAGGAGGAGATGACTGAGCTCTTAGCCGTCGACTTCCAAGTGGGCCGCACTGGTCAAATCACACCAGTGGCACGCTTACAGCCGGTGTACGTGGGTGGTGTCACCATCTCCAACTGCACTCTGCACAACGAAAACGAGATCAAAAAGCTCGATCTGCACTTAGGCGACTACGTGGTAGTCCGCCGCGCCGGTGATGTGACTCCGCAGATCACTAAGGTCGTGCTCACCAAGCGTGACCCCAACAAGACGTTGACGCCTGTCATCTTCCCTACAGTCTGTCCAGAGTGCGGCTCGCGCCTTGAGCGCATCGCAGACGAGGCCTCATGGCGCTGCACCGGCGGCTTAGTCTGCCCTGCCCAGCAAAAGCAGGCCATTGAGCACTACGCCGAGCGCGCCGCAATGGACATCGATGGCTTAGGTGAGCGCATCGTAGACGCCATGGTCGACCAAAAGATGGTGCACAATATTGCTGATCTCTACAGCCTCACGGTTGATCAGGTCGCCACCTTAGTGATCGACAGCAACTCCAAAGAAAAGAAGCTACGCCTGCTCGGCAAGTCCACCGCCACCAAGTTGGTACAAAACATTACGGCCTCAAAGCAGTGTCCGTTTAACCGCTTCCTCTATGCCTTAGGCATCAGAGAGGTGGGCAGTAACACCGCTAAGGTCTTAGCTTCGTATTTCCCTGATATCAATGCCTTAATGGCAGCGAGCAAGGAGCAATTACAGGCAGTACCAAACATTGGTGAGGTGGTAGCTACCTCAATCCTCGACTTCTTTAAAGAGGAGCACAACCAAAAGGTCATCGCGCGTCTACTTACGGAAGCGCAGCTGCAAATTAGCCCTTGCCCACAAATCAGTGAGCAATCCACTGCGTCGCTGCCGCTGCTTAACAAGACTTTTGTGCTCACTGGCACCTTACAGAGCTTAAAGCGTGAGGAGGCTAAGGCCTACTTAGAGAGCTTAGGTGCTAAGGTCTCTGGCTCGGTCTCGAAAAAGACCTACGCCGTGGTTGCCGGTGAAGAGGCAGGCTCAAAACTTACCAAAGCCCAAAGCTTAGGGGTAAGCGTCTATAGTGAGGAGCAGTTCTTAGAATTGCTTCAGGAGCATGGCATCAAAGTGCAGCAACTGCTAATCTAAGGACAAAGCGCTGCCAGCACTAAATCACCACTATCCACAAGAGTCCCCTGTAAAAAGTCACTTTCAGGGGGCTTTAGGCGCGTGCTGCTCTTCAGGTTATAGACCTCACTCTTTAAGATGTGGGCTTTAGTCACGCTCAACAGGTCGTGGTCACTCCATTACCCCTCACCACTCACACCTGCCTTGAGGTTATGACCTTAGTCTTGGCCTTAAGAGCAGTGAGCTGCGCTACGTCCCATTTGCTCTTAGAGCACAGCAGCAGAGGCTGTGCGGCTGCCACAACTACAACTACAACTACAGGGCTGCACCGCGCAGATTGTCTATGGAATTAAAGCATCTCCAGAACTTTGTGACCATAGCTGATAAACACAGCTTTACCACGGCTGCTGAGCAATGCTTTATCTCTCAGTCTGCGCTCTCCCAGCAAATGAAAAATCTTGAGCAAGCCATCGAGATCAAGATCTTTGCCCGCCATGGCCGCTCCTTTACCCTCACTCCTGCCGGTACTCTCTTATACCACCGTATAAAGCCCCTGCTCCTGCAAATTGATGATCTCTTTGCGCATGTGCAGCGGGTACACCACAACCAAAACTTCAATCTGCGCTTAGGTCTGCTCTCCTCCATGGACAAGACCGAGGCCCTGAATGAGGCCCTGAAGCGCATCATTTTCTACTCGGCAGGCTGTGAGGTTAGCTTTGCCTACGGCACGCCTGACGAGCTCTACGAGAACTTTAGTAACGGCATCATAAACGCCTTTATCTCTGACAGCACGCGCTTAGGCGAGAGCGAGACCTTAGGCAAATTTGCGCTCTTTTCCCCGAAGCTGCAATGTGAGCTACCACGGGCTCTGGATGTCCCTTACAAGGGTAAAAACAAGCGCAAGCTGGACGTAGCTACCATCAAGGAGCGGCAGCTTGAGATCTACATCATCACTGAGGTCAGCCAGTTTAATGAGGAGCGGCGGCAGCTGACACAGCTGCTGGGCTTTACTTGCCCTATACATGCGGTGAGCACTTTAAGTGAGGGGCGCCGTGCAATAGCTCAGAGCACGGGTGCGGCCTTAATCTTTGATCGCAGCCTGATGCGTGGTGACAATACCACGCACACTAAGCTCAACCGCTTTACGCTCACCAAAAATGGTCAGCCACTGCGTCGTCCGCTAAGCCTCTTTGTGCGCAAAAACATTGAGCAAAAGATCGCGCTTGAGGAGCTGTGTGCCGCCTTACGGGACATTGGTACCAAGCAGCTGAAACTCGACAGCAAACTCCTTTCGGCACTTACGGCCAAAGAGGCAGACAGCACTATGTCTGCAAAGTTTAAGAGCACGCCTACGCCTCCGCCTACAGACAGTGTGAGCAGCAGTTACACGCACCAGAAGCTCATCTACTAAACGCTGACTACGGGCAAGGAATCCAGAGTGCTCTTGGGAGTACACTCTGATGCTACTCTGCTCTGCTGCTGACATCAAGAGTAGTTGATTGGTTGGTCGGTTGAGAGCGTTATGGCATGCATATGTGCCAATCCTTTGAGATATGCGCTCTCACCTACAGACAGCGAGCAGAGCCCTCCTCTTTGCTGTTGTTGCTCCTTGCGCATTTTGCAGCCCCGACAATGCTTGCTCTTGCGCTTGCTCTTGCGGGCTTTACTGGCCGCCTTACTTGTTCTGTTCCAGCAGCTGCACAAAACTCTCTGGCAAAATCACCTGCGGCCTCTCCAGCGCCGCCGCAAACAGCGGGGCAATCTCCTCATCCCTAAAGCCCGCAATGCCACAGCCAATACGTGTCACATAAAACTTAAGCTCCGGATGCTCTGTGGCAAAGGCGATAAACTCGTCAACATAAGGCTTAATGGTCTCAACACCACCCTGCATGGTCGGAATGGCGTAGCTCTGGCCTTGCAGACCGACGCCCTGCCCCCAGATAGCCCCAAACTTACGCAAAGCAATGGCCGCTGCGCCACCACCATGATAACCGCCTAAATTGGAGCCAAAGACAAAGATCTCCTGAGGCTTTAAGGACTCGATGCGCTCAGGGGTAAATTCACGCTTGTACATACCGCCTCCTCTGCAAAAAGCTTTACAGCCATTATAAGCCGTTCCCACCTGCTCTAAGCGCAGTCAGCGCCGTGGCAGTCAGTCCCTTGGTCATCAGCGCTCAGACCCGCCCACACTTCCCGCACCATACGCGCACTTTATCCCGCCCAAAAACAACAAAAGCACTGCTCAAGCGGTGTTGCCACCGCCCCAGCAATGCTTTTGTCCTCTACCAGAGCTTGAGCGCAGGAAGCTTAGCAGACAGCACTCTTGTGCCTAGAGGTTTGAGCGTTAGCGCGTAGCTAATGCTGCCACGCCCTCGCCACTAAATGGCACCTCTGCTCTAATGCCTAAGGCCTTTTCCAAAGCCGCCACATTCTCCACTGGCACTAAGATGCTACGCTGCTTCTTGCTCACCAGCCTGTCGCTTAAGTAGCCCGCATTTAAGGTCTTTAACAGCTGTAAGTCAGCACCTGACAGCTCTGCTACCTTCTTCATCGAGTTCACGCGACCGGCAACCTGTACCTGCTTAAAGACCTCGCGGTCTTCAATCTCAGGGTGCTCCACACCATACTTCTCTGGGTGATGCATAATGTCAGCATAAGCACGCACGCGCTTTAAGTACAGACGGCCCATGCGCGAAAAGCTTAACTTGTCGACACTTAAGTCCGTAATACCAGCGGCCTTAGCACGACGAATCACACGCTTTACCCCAAACTCACCTTGGTTGTAAGCAATCAGGGCAAAGTCCCAGCGCTTCAGCTCCTTGTGCAGGTGGGTTAAGTAGTCAAGCGAAGCTTGCGTCGAGGCGACAAAGTCATAGAACTCGTCGTAGTTGGAGCTCACCTCTAAGCCAAAGCTCTTACCCGTCTGACGGGTAAACTGCCATGGGCCATGAGCACCAGCATGCGAACGCGCACGTAAGTCAAAGCCACTTTCTACCAGAGGAATAGCAGCTAACTCCACTGGGAGGTTGCGGGCCTTAAGCTCCGTGAGCAGGTAGTGCATAAATGGCTTAGCACGCTCCATATGACTCTCAAAGGAACGCGCTAAGATCTTGGCCTCCTTCTTTTCCGAAGGGGTAAGCTTAATGTTGAGCTGGAAACGACTGTCAGCAAACAAGTCGCTCTGCCATAAGGAGCCATACTCCTTAAGCTTCTGCGGACGAGCCTGTGCCTCTGGGTTAAGGGCAGCAGCGCCACTCATGCCGTCAACAGCAGCAGTATTCTGTGCAGTGGTCTCTGAGCTCTCTGTGGTTGCGGCAGCTTGCGCAGAGGTTAAAGTATCAACCTGCTGCACGCTGTCCTCAGTACTATCCTGTGCGTCCGTAGCCGCTGTTACCGTCGATGACAGCGCCAGCTTCTGCCCCGAGTTTTCACTAGAGCAACCAACCAGACCTAACACCAGCAGTAAAGTACTGAGAAAAACTACAAATGTTCTCTTAATCATTCCACAACAAACGGCCTGCGGCCAGCAATCAATCGCAGCACCTGCCCTGCCCTGCACCCACCATCAGGTGAAAGATGCTTGTACCACCAACTGTTGTTGGTGGCGGGGATGTAAGCTATGTATGGGAGCACCTACTTCAGAGGAGATGTGCTTACGCTGCCAGTCCTTGTCTCTGCGCTCTTACAGCAAGAGATAGCGTCAGAGTTGCGTGCTTTCGTAATCGTTTGCAGCAAAGGAAAAAACCAAAAACCCCCTACCCCAACAGCCACTGCTGTAAGGCAAGCGCTTACGCGCCCTGACGGCTTTTCTAGCTTGAGCTTCCTTGGGACACCAAAGAGAGTAGCTTTTGCCGTGTCTTACCGTCTTACGGAGTCTTGGTGCAGCGTCTCCACCGTCAGGATGTACTTTGGCGTTCGCTTGCGCTTTTAAGTCCTCGCGGACTGCAACCTTCATAAGCACTAAGAGCTTATGTCAGGCCTTGGTGCACAAAAACGCTCAAAGCCAAATGCCGACGAAACTTTTTTGGCCGTGCCCTGTCTAAAGAATGTCTTAAGCCCCTCGTTGCCACACGTAAAGCTTGCGACAGCAAAAACAAAAGCCCAGCCGCTACCGCGCTAGTGCCTTAGGTTTGTTGTTTACCCATAAAGCTTGGCGGCAGTCCCGCGCACATCCTTGCTGCGCGGCATTAGGAAAGAAAACGCGCCTCATGCGCGAGAGGTTGCCAGAGGACAGCTCTTTTCTTTGTAAGCCTGCACCTTTGGCAGTAATTAGGGGAAGGATCACCGTAGCGACAAGTATAGGGTTCACTTGTCTGTACTTCCTACGGGACAGTACACAGGGCATCGTGCGTCGCCTTCTTTCTTGTACGCACTTACCACCGATTATCTTGCAAAAGCAGCTCACCACTTAGGCCTTGGGCCGCGTTGCGTGCTAAGGTATCGCAGCGCTCATTCTCTGCATGTCCAGAGTGGCCCTTGACCCAGCGCCAGTTGATCTGATGACGCGCACAGAGTAAGTCTAGTAAGCGCCACAGGTCTTCATTTTTCACTGGCTGCTTGGCAGCTGTTAACCAACCGTTGCTTTTCCACGTATGAATCCACGAGTTAATGCCGCTCTTGACGTACATACTGTCACTCGTCAAGGTGACGGCACAAGGCTCAGTCAAACGACTTAAGGCCGCAATCACTGCCATGAGTTCCATGCGGTTGTTGGTCGTCATGCTATAGCCTTGGCTTAACTCCAGTTCATGCTCCTGATATTTCAGAATAGCGGCATAACCGCCAGGACCTGGATTGCGCAAGCAAGAGCCATCAGTAAAGATCTGCACTTCTTTCATCGCCTTCCCTCCTTTGCGAGTCTGCTTATCCTTGCGGAAAACGGCTCAGAGTATCACGCTTACGCGTATTACCCTAAAAGCTGGTTGGCTTTGACCGCAGAGCCACAGCATTACTGCCGCAGCATGCAGACCAGCTAACGCTGGCCCCTTATGACTCCACCCTGTCACACCGCGCTAAGCGCAGTCTGTACCCCGCTGGGTGCGGCTGTCTCACTGAACAAAAAATCGTACTCACCGTGCGGGCCGGTAGAGGGCTAATTTCCCCCTTTTGACAGCCTCTATTATAGCAAAAAGGCCATTACCAAGACAGAAAAAAGCAGGGTAGTTGTCATACAAGTCCGCGATAAACGGCTTATATAAGCTATATACGCATGAAGATAGTTGTCTGTTGCGACTATCTATCACTACCCTATTAGTTGTATACCGTAACATACTCTATGGTACCAGCAAAAAGCGCTTATTTATCGGCAAACCAGGCAAAGAGCATGGAGCTGCACTCTGTGCCAGTAAAAGGCCACTCCAGAGTGACCTCAACTAGAGCATAGCTCGATGCTGTTGCTGGCGAAAACAGCCTATTTATAGGCTGCAATCACAAGGTGAGTACTAACACAGTGCTACCATCGCACTAAGCGCCTCTGCCCAATAATGTGCGGAGTTAGGAATCTTAGGAGCAGCAGCTGTTACTACTCTTACACACACTATGCTCCAGCGAGAGTATTAACATGTGCGCCCAGCTCTATCACTCCTTTTGTTGAGCCTTTTGTTGTGTGGCTACGTTGTAGTCGCCACCAAACTCTGAGTAGAACCAGAATGCGGTAAAATTCTCCCCAGACTTTTCTTTTGTGAGGGCGGCCCCCATGCCTAGTCTGCGTCAAATTGCTCTGGACACCGAAACCACCGGTAAAACTGATGATGGTACCCCAGGCGATCACCGTATCATCGAAATCGGCTGCGTGGAAATCATCGACCGCAAAATAACCTCACGCGAACTGCATATCTACCTCAACCCACAGCGCGAAATCGACGAAGAAGCGACCCGTGTGCACGGTATGACATGGGCACAACTGCGTGATTGCCCAACCTTCCCGCAAATCGCCGCTGAATTTATTGACTTTATCCGTGGCAGCGAGCTGCTCATCCACAACGCCAAATTCGACGTTTCCTTCCTCGACATGGAATTTGACCGCATGGGCCTTAATGAGCATGTCGCTGACATGGCCAAGGTCACGGATACCATTGGCGTGGCCTTAAAGTTACACCCAGGCCACCAAGTTAACCTCGATAACCTCTGTAACCTCTTTGGTATCAACAATAAACATCGTGTGCAACACGGTGCTTTACTCGACGCGCGCTTACTAGCGGAAGTCTATCTGGCTATGACCGGTGGCCAGCGTGACTTTGATCTTAAGGTCGACACTACCACCACCGAGACCAGACGCTGGCAGCGTCAGCCAGGCATGTGCCTACCGCTGATGCGCGTAGAGCCGGAGCGCCATGCCGAGCATGTGTATAACATGGTGTCTTTAGGCCAGACGCAGCAGATTGGCAGCGAAAACGACCAGCCTTTTGCTGGCAGCATGTGGGGCGCAAACTTCTACTTCCCGATGCTGCAAAAGGGCCCTGAAGAAAGTAAGGGCGACTTTAAAAAGCGCCTGCAAGCACAGCTTTTTGAGCAGAGCTACCGCTTATTAAACCGTGAGGAGTGTGCTGCTTTAGACCTCACCTTAGATGAGCACAAGCATGCCCATAAGGTGTGGGAAGATCGCGTCTTAGGCCGCAATAAACAGGAGTAAGCGGACTCTCTCAGCGCCCAAAAGGGTAAAGGGTACATGGTAAAAGGCAAAGGGCAAAGGACACTGGCCAAAGGAAGTCAGTTCTTTGGTGGTATGGCGCATCGCAAAACCTTGTCCTTTGGCCAAACCTGTAGCTTCCCCAGCCCGCACTTGCTGCCACTGCCACCACACCATTCCCAACCACACCGTAACCACTCCGCACACACTCCCCTATCTGTTCTCACTCAGCTTAAGGAGTCTCCATGGCCCTGCTTCCTTTTGATGTAATGGCCGACTTGCAAGAGTCCCGTCAGACCTTTGATGCCTTTATCGCTGCACCACGCACCAAAGAACTTATCGAAGAAGCCATCGCCATCATGGCAGACAGCATGCGCGCTGGTGGCAAAGTCATTAGTGCTGGTAACGGTGGCAGCATGTGCGACGCCCTCCACTTTGCCGAAGAGCTCTCCGGCCGCTACCGTGATGACCGTCCCGCCTTAGCTGCCATCGCTATCTGCGATCCGAGCCACCTCACCTGCGTCGGCAATGACTACGGCTTTGACTACATCTTCTCGCGCTTTATCGAGGGCGTAGGCGCCAAGGGCGATGTCTTCTTAGGCATTTCCACCTCGGGTAACTCGCGCAATATCATCGAAGCCTGCCGCGCCAGTAAAGACAAGGGCATGAAGACCATCTGCCTCTTAGGCAAAGATGGCGGTAAGTTAAAGCACGATAACCTCTGCGATGTGCCTATTGTGGTACCACACATGGGATATGCTGACCGCATTCAGGAAGTGCACACCACCATTATTCACATCTTTATCCGTGGCTTAGAAGCCTTACTGGTGCCTCAAGCCCAAGCTTAAGCTGAGCTGAGATAAAAGCGCGCTCCACACTGATGAGAGCAATCACCTCAGAACCGCCCCCTCACTAAGCTGCATGCGGTGACACTCCCTTTCCATCTATCACCTACGCTCTAACCATCTCTACAGCTCTACAGCAGGGCGCAGCACCAAATGAGACCTCCCCTCAGCTTTTCCGCTGAGTCCACACTAAGCTCCTTGTCATGTCCACGCCAAGCCACAACAGCCCCGCGCCGCACAATGCTGCCCCAGCCAAATTTCAAGCGCAGCAAGCACCGAGTATTATCATGAGCCGCCTCAAAGAGCGTCAGGATGCTGCCTACAGGGCCAAAAAAGCGCTAACGCAGAACTTTACAGCCACTGTAGCCAAGACCACCGCTCTTACCCAAAGACTCTATGAGCTGGACGTAGAGTGGGTAACCATCCGCTTTCACCGCAAGACCACTTACCCTATCATCGAGCTCTTTGTCGCCTTCACTCTCTGTGTCGCGTGCGGTGCCAGCTCATATCGCTCTGCTATTACCATCTGGCAGGACATCGCTACCTTTATCCACGCGGCACTCCCCAAGTTACCTGTCGACAAAGCTGACCCCATCAAAGCCCGTACTCCCTCTCTCGAGGGCTTGCATAAAATGCTGTCGCGTATGAGCTACGAGGCGCTGGAGGCTTGCCTCAAAACGCTCGAGGACACTCGCTTTGTATCAGACCTCCAGCAAGTAGCGCTACCTAAGATGGCCTCTATTGCCCCTGCTGAAGCTAAGAGCAAGTACGCAAGCCAGAGCCAAAAGCTCAAGCGTGACTACTTCTCCCTCATGTTCCAGAACTTTGGTTTAGTCCCGCTCAAGCCTGAGGACAAGTAACAGACTCCACCCTTCTTTAGTGGTACAAATGTAAACGTTTGCACCATTCTCTGCCGCCGCAATTGGCAAAATGCAACCATTGTCGCAATTCTCTATCTTCGTGCGGCTTAGGCTCTTGCTTTTGTTAAGATGAGCAAGCAAAGTGAGAATATTCCTTGCTTCTGCCACCATGATCGTCGCAGCTGTGCTGGCTTTGCTCTGCTGCACTGCACTGCACTGCGCTGCTTTTACCATAAATAACGAGAGCTGCACCTACTTGCCCGCGCACTCTGTGTAGGTATAGGCAATAGGAGCTTTCTTAGCTCTTGTCTCTGGCCAATAACGCGCTTGCCGCCCCCTATGAAAGAGGCTCTAACTCCTTGATGGCGCGATCGTGGCCAATATAGAGGGATCGACAATTGAAGCTTAAAGCTACTTTAGCTGCCTTAGTTGGCAGTGCGCTGTTATTCGGCTCCGCCGCTGCCTCCGCTGAAACCGAACTTAAAGTCTGGTGCTGGGATGATCACTTCAATGTGCCTGCCGCCAAAATGGCTGCGCAGCGCTATCAAGCCCGCCACCCAGGTGTGACCGTTAAAGTCGAGTCCATCGCTCAAGCCGATATCGTACAACGCTTAAATGCAGCTTTAGGCGCCAATAATGTGCGCTCTCTGCCTGATGTGGTACTCATCGAGGACAACCGCATCCAAAACTTCCTCATCGGCTACCCTGATTTCTTAAAGGAAATCGGCTCCACTATCGATACCTCGCGCTTTGTCGATTACAAGGTCAAGGCCTCCTCTGACACCTCTGGTAAGGTCTACGGTGTACCTTTTGATTCTGGTGTTACTGCCACCTTCCTGCGTAAGGATTTATTTGAAAAGGCTGGTTACACCTTAGATGACTTCCAAGACATCACTTGGGATCAGTTCATCGAGATGGGTAAAAAGGTCAAAGAGACCACTGGCGTTTACCTCTTTGGCTATGACCCAAGCGACTTAGGTATCATCCGTGTCATGATGCAATCTGCGGGCATGTGGTACACCAACAACGATGCCACCAAGGTGACCATTGCTGACAACCCAGCCTTAAAAGAGGCCATGCTGATCTTAAAGAAGATGCAGGATGAAGACTTAGTGACCTACTACAATGGCTGGACGCAGATGCTCGCTAGCTTCCAGCAAGGTCTGGTCGCAACTGTGGTGCAAGGCTGCTGGGTTACCCCATCGGTTGAAGCGAACACTGAGAACAGCGGCAATTGGCGTATTGCCCCTATTCCAAAGCTCTCTACGGTAAAAGAGAGCACCCACTACTCGAACTTAGGTGGCTCGCAGTGGTACGTCAACAACTACTCTAAGAATGCTGACGTCGCGGTCGACTTCTTAAATGAGACTTTTGCTACCGATGAGCAGCTGTTAAACGAGCTGGTCACCAAGATCTCCTTGGTTAACTCCTTAAAGGACACTACCAAGATCTCCAACTACAACGTGGCTAATGCGTTCTTTGGTGACCAAAAGATCTACGCTGACTTTGCCCGTTGGAACACGCAGGTTCCAGCCTTAAACTATGGCCCACACACCTACGCTATTGAGAGCGTGGTCTCTGAGGCGCTGCAACGCGTCTTAGCAGGTGAGGACATCGACGAAGTCTTAAAAGACACTCAGACCAATGCTGAGATGCAAGTAGGCTTATAGTCTTGTCTTTTGCGGGGCGGTGCACACCGCCCTGTGGCTCCCGCGCGCCGCCAAGCTTTGCTCGGTGCAGGCGCGCTTTCCCGCTTCTTCTTCTTCTTCTTCTTATTATTATTATTCTTCCTCTTCTTCTGCTGCCTATTCTTTTCCCTACCTGCTTTTTCCCTCTTTCCTCCTCCAGCTTTACCCTTACAGCAGCAGATCTGTCCCTGAAGTCTTGCGTGGCTTGCTGCGCCTAGCGCATGGCTGTGCTTAAGCTTCGGCTCTGAGATCTTGCATTAAATTGCATAGTGCGCTGTGTCCTTACGGCTTTGCTTCTGACGGTTTAAGCTCGTGAGCCTTATCCTCAGCTTTAGCCGCAGCATCTGTTTTCACCTCAGTATCAGCCACAGTAACAGGAGCAGCTGCCTCCATCTCCGTAGCCTGCTTTTCCGCCTTGGGCACATGCTTTTTGAGGCGTAACTCCACACCACCACCGGCCAGCTTAATCTCGTCGTAGCCTTTAAAGACAGCTACCACCAGTGACAGGCCAATCGCAGAAATCGCCGCAATCGCTGTAGCCGTAAGCGCCGCTCCTAAGGTTCCCATTACGGTACCGGCAGCTCCTAAAGAGACCCCACCAGTAAACGGTGCCAGTAGCGCCGCCCCACTGAGCACCAGCGCTAAGGCATTCAAGGACGCACTACTTAAGGAGCGTAAGCCACCAAAGGCCGTTTCTAACTTTGAGGCGAGCTCGCCTTTCACGAGGATCTTTTTAGCACCAGCTTTATGTGCAGCGGCCAGCTCAGCAGGTGTGCTGACTACCACGGGGTAGAACTGTTGGATGGTGTTGGTGGCGGTAGTAGTAGTAGTAGCAGTAGTAGTAGTAGTAGTAGTGACTGTCTCCGAGGTATCAGTAGCAGTGGTAGCAGCCAACGCCGCAGCAGCAGCAGCCAAGAGCTCCTGAGAATCAGCTGTTACGCTCTCTGTAACTGTTTTGCCCTCAATAAGCTCCGAGGACGCCACGACTTCTACCGTAGTTTGTGGTGGCAACCCAACCAGCTCGGTCTGCTCTGGTGTTTGCGCCTGCAGCGCAGCTCTGTCAGCCGCTCCTAACAGCGCATTTAAGCGCGCAGTGGCTTGCTGCGCACTGCCAGCACTTGGCGTGGCTGCTGCGGCAGCACTCTGGTACTTGGCGCTATCCGGTGATGGCGCCTCTTTTTCTGCCGCTGTGTCCTTACTGCGGGTCAGGGCCGAACGGGCTTGCTGCAAAATCGTCTTCAGAAAACACTCCTCGCCCCAAAAGCAGGGCTGACCATAACGAGCAGGTAGAGTATAGCGCCGCAAGCTTAGCGCAGGCTTTGGCTGCTGCTAAGACGCCTCTGCTGACGTTACTTTAGAGTACGCCACAGCAGCAGTCTTACCACCTCGCAGGAGGGTATCTTTGCCCCCTCTTACACCTTGAGAGCAGACGCAGCCAGACGTCAGCTGCAGATGTCTTCTGCAGATATCATCTGCAGACATCACCTGCCAACGTCACTCCTGACACCACTCCAAAGTAAGCCCTCTTCTCACCTCTACCACCTCTAAGGATGAGCAAAGCCCTCTTGTCTGCACCTGAAGATAACGCACAAGCTGCTACCCCCTCACCCCAAAGTCTCTTCCCAACCTTGTTGCATCCCCAAAAACAAAAGCGCCCTTACCCCGCAAGATAAGAGCGCCTTTGCTTGGTGTCTGTAGAGAAAACTACAGACTATGGCTGCATGTTGAGAATCTGCACTTGCTTCTCTTCAGCACTGCTCTTAGCTGCAATGTGACCGGCAATCCATGCCTTCTCACCCTGCGCATTTAAGACGTCCACAGTCTTCTGCGCATCAGCGGCATCAACCACTACCAGCATACCCACACCGCAGTTAAAGGTGCGATACATCTCGTAGGTCGAGACGCCACCCTTCTGCTGTAAGAAGGTAAATATCTCTGGCCACTGCCAAGTAGCAGCATCAACCACCGCCACATTGTCCTCAGGTAAGACGCGGGGAATGTTCTCCCAGAAACCACCACCAGTGATGTGTGCAATGGCGTGCACATCCACCATCTTTAATAAAGCCAAAATTGGCTTGACGTAAATGCGGGTTGGCTCCATCACCGCATCAGCGACAGTCTTGCCCGATGGCAGCTTGTCCTCATTTGGCTTGACGTCAGCTAACTTTAAGATGTGACGGATTAAAGAATAGCCATTGGAGTGTGGGCCGCTCGAAGCTAAAGCTACTAAAGTGTCACCAGTCTTAACCTTGCCACCGTCGATAATCTGGGAAGCCTCAACCACACCCACGCTAAAACCAGCTAAGTCGTAGTCACCAACCTCATACATGCCAGGCATTTCGGCGGTCTCACCACCAACTAAGGCGCAACCTGCCATCTCGCAGCCCTGGGCAATGCCCGTCACCACATCAGTGGCCACATCCACATTGAGCTTGCCCGTGGCATAGTAGTCTAAGAAGAACAGTGGCTCGGCACCCTGTACAATGAGGTCATTGACGCACATTGCTACCAGATCCTGCCCCACAGTGCCGTGACGAGCTAAATCAATAGCAAGACGCAGCTTAGTGCCTACACCATCAGTACCAGAAACCAGTACTGGCTCCTTATAACCCTGTGGAATGCGAGTTAAAGCACCAAAGCCACCTAAACCGCCAATCACTTCTGAACGTTGGGTGCGCTTTACCGGAGCCTTGATTCTCTCGACTAATTCCTCGCCTGCATCGATATCAACACCGGCGTCTTTGTAGGTCAAATTGGTAGCCATTAACTGCCTCTCAAAATGATGAGCCAAATCAGGCCCCTATTATACATGACACTGATGCAAGCGCATATTTATCGATCTCCTTCACCGCAAGCATAGTTACTTCATCCTATCCCCATTTATTCTGCATTGCACTAATAGCTCTGCGCCTTGCCCCATGAGTGCCTGCCGCGTAAGCACGGCGGCTGTGTTATGATTGACGAAGTGTGTCCGTGGTAAAAAGCGCCTGATTTTTCTTCAGCGTCCCCCACCAAACACCTGTGTTTTCTTATCGTGGGACTGTGTGTCATGCAGACAACCAAGTTTTCGCTCCTTACGACATCGCTTTTGGTAGTAATTGGATCTACCGCTGCTGCTGAGGCTGCTCCGACACCTGTCCCCGCATCCCAGTCTGCGCAGGGCGCCAGCAATATCACCATTAATGGCGCGCAGCCAAACTACACGGTGGAATTTGCCCAACCGGTAGCAGCGCCCGCCCCAGCGCCTGCAGCGACCGCTGCACCAGCCGCACCTTCTGCTACGCCAGCTGCTGCCCAGCCAGCACCACAGGGGGCTTTAGCGCAAATGACCGCGCCACAGGCGCAGGTGCAGGCTCAAGCACAAGCGCAGTCCCAATATGCCGCGCCAGCGCAGGTAAACACGACTGCTACAGCGCCCGCCCCACAAGCAGCGCCAGCACAGCAGGCTTACCCACAGCCACGCCAGCAGCCAATGATGCGCTCGCCTCTGCCACAAACAGAGGCCCCAGCCTATGAGATCTCTATAGCCGAGCCCGCCTCTAGCAGCGCTAGCACCGCTGCGGTGACGACACAGACCACTACTACCACTACCACAACCACTACCACGGCTCCTGCAGCTACTACAGCCACACCTACTACTTATGGTCAGGCTGCTCCTTACCAAGGCCAAGGTCAGGCTTGGGCCCCTGCTACCACTACTGCAGCTCCGGCCCAGACGACAGCGCCTGCTGTGTCTACCGTTACAGCCACTGTCCCAACTGCTACTAACACCATTGAGGATCAGCTCAATACCCCAACGCCATCGGCCGAGGAGATCCAAAATCAGCAATACGTCACTGACCAGCTCTACCCAGCTGGCAATGACGCCTACGCCCGTGGTGCTTTTTCCCCAGACAGCGCAGCCCCATCTGCTGACCAGCCAAGCTTCTCCTTTACTAACCAAACCACCACTGTAGGTGGTGCTACCGTTGCTGTAGGCCCTGATGGCCAGCCACTTACACCTACTAACGATCCTGACTTAGCCAATACCCAAGAGGTCTCGGTTACTGTTTTAGGTTCCTTTGATGACGCCATTAAAGAGGCCTTTAAGAGCTTAGAGAGCGGCATCACCTTAGGATCTTCTACCAGTGACTTCACCTTAGATCAGATTGCCCCGTCTATTCGCTCACTGAGCTCAGATGCTGATGGCAATTTAGTCCTGCGCTTTAGCCTGCCAATGGCGGAGAATATCTTAAAGCAAGGTGGTATCACCTCATGGGATGGCTTATCCAATCCTGTCCTCGTATGGATGGTAGGCCTCGATGGCACGCAGAGCGACTCGGACTTAAGCCTTGTCAGTGGTCAAAACTTAAGTACCTTTGCTCAAGCCATTCTGCAAGCTGCTCCTGATTACAAGTACCGCTTAATGTTCCCTATCCTCGATCTTGAGGACATGCAAAAGGTTAACGTCAACACCGTCTTAGACCACCAAGACCAAGTGCTCACGCAGGCAAGCAAGCGCTATGGTGCCGACTACTTTGTCGCTGCGGCCATTAGCTCGGTGCCAAACGAGAGTGGCGTCACCTTAAAGTGGAACCTCTATAACAAGGACGGCATTGCCATCGCCTCGTCAGCCTTATCGGGCTTAATGGATGAGGTAGCCTCCTTAGGTGCAGGTGATATTGCCCGTGCCTTAATGACCTTCCAACAGACCTTAACCCAAGAGACGCAAACCACACAAATTCGTGTTAACAGTGCGGATATCGACCTCTTAGGCCCTGGTGAGGGCTTTGTCCGCTTACGTATCGGTAATGTCCGCTCGTTAGAAGACATCAAAAAGGTGAGAAACGCCTTTGTCACCTACGGTTTTGACGGTGATGTGCAAGTAGTGGGTTACGATCAGGGTCAGTTTGTCATTGACGTCAACACTAACTCTGATGCCACCAACTTAGAGGGCTCGATGCGTCACAGTGGCGACTTTTCCTACTTAGCCCCATGGACGTTTAATTTCAGGGGTGATGGCTTAATGCGCACGCCTGTAAATAGCCAGATTGGCCCTGCCAACCCTAATCGTCCAAACTCGCAGCTATCACAAACGCGCAGTGCGGCTAAGCCTCAGGCCACTTTACTTTAGGCTGTAGCAGCTCACAGCACGCAGCTCACAGCACGCAGCACGCAGTGGCTGCCACTTCAGGTGGTCACTGCTACCTTGCTCTCCCCACCACTCTCGTTCACGCCACGTTAGCCAATCCTCTCTCTCTCTCCCGCCCCTTCGGGTCACCCTCTACTCTACCCGCCATTCTTCCTCTTATTGTCTACTCTTATTGTCTGCTCAATGACAGGCGCCAGCGGTGGAGCCACAACATCACCGCACCATACGTTCATGCCCCGTCCTTGAACCTACTTAGCAGAGTAGCTCTAAGGCTCTTCGTCCTTAGCCTCAGCCGCATCCGTAGCGGCAGCTGCTTTCTTGGTGCTCTTGGCACGGCCGCTACGCTTCTGCTGACGCGCCGCCAAAACCGCCAAGTCATCACCATTATCCTCATGTCGCTTGGTGCGTGAAACTTGAAGAAACGAAAAGCGTTGCAGCCTATCTTGGTTGATCGCTATGAGTTGTTTGATCTTATCCTGGCTCAGGTAAAAACCAGCGCGCTTGAGCTTAATCTGTAAATGACGCAGAGACAGCTTGTTCTCAAACTCGGAGATCAGACGAAACAGCACCGCAGCAACTGGCGCTACGGGCTCGTTATTTAAAGGAAGATCAAAGCGATCCACAGGACGTGGCTTGGTCTTAGGCCGCTCCACAAAAATGCGCAGCGTTCCCTCTTTGTACCGCTGGTAAGTCGAAGGAGACACCTTGAGCTCGTCAAAGAACACCATGACAAAGCTGGTTGGGTAGCGCATTCGCAGTTCGTCCACCGCCGCCATGCGAATTAAGCCTCGAACACTTTTTTGCGGAGTACGCGCTAATAATGGTTCGAGGCTTTTAGCTTTTTTTAAGGCAGCATACCTCGTACAGATATACTCAAAAGCAGCCTTCAGCGAGCGCTCGCGTACCTCAATCGGCAGCTTATCAAAGCCGTCACTCATCGGACGAAACAGCGGACGCCGTCCACGCCCCCTTTCATTTTTCGGTGACCACTCCTCAGCATCATGCCAGTTGTCCGGCAGCGTAATCGAGTAGATGTCGGTCAGATCATTGACCTCATCCTCACTATAATCAGGACGTGTTACCTCGTTGACCGGATTGTGATCAACAATGTTGTGTACCGCATCTTGCTCGCGGGCATCTTGGCCCTTTTGAATGCTCTGTAAGAGCTTTTGCCGTGCCTCCGCTTGCGCAACTTTTTGCGCCTCAGCTTTAGCCTGCGCCCGTGCCTCACGTGAGGCTAGCCTGCTCTTTTCAAAGCGGGTTGTGCTCTCCATAAAGTCATAGCTTGCATCGGCCTTGTGCTCTAAAGACACATTACCAAAAAAGCCATGTAAGTCACGACGTAAGCCCAAGCTCAGCGTGGTCTTAGGCGGCTTGACCTTAGGTTTTCCTTTTTGAGAGCTGAATTCAGCAAAAGCAGCGGCACCAGACTCTACCACCGAGCCACTTTGTCCATACGAAGCAGCACCACCAAAAGCATAGAGAGGTGGCGCATCTTCCTCTGCGGGGGCGCTATCAGCGTCATTATAAATATCGTAGTCACGATCGTATGACGAATACGCCGCAACTGCCTCCGCATCATCTTGAGGGTAAGGCACGTAGACAGCGTCCTCGCTGCTATAGGCAGGGGTACTGACCTCTGGCATTGGCGCGTCAGGCGCTGAAGCTAAGGCTGATGCTGGAACAGCTGGGGATTGAGGCGCAGATACAAACACATCTAAAGGCGGAGCCGCATACTCTTCCTCATTATTGTCCGCATCATCATCAGCAGCATCAGCAGCAACCGCATTAGCCTGCACGTTAGTGTCATCTGCCACAGCGGAGGCGTATTCAGCAGCCACTGGTGCTGGCACAGACTCACCCGAGTGGTCGCTGGTAGCTACAGACAACGGCTCGCTTGCACCTACAGGAGCACTGGTCTCTGCCTCTTGCGCAGTTGCTGTAGAAGCTGCAGTAGTAGCTTCTTCGCAAGCACGAGCTGCAGCAGCGCTACGCTCCGCTTGCTCTCTAGCTTGTGCTTTGACAGCAGCTTGAGCTGCAAGCATTTCTCTAACAGTAAGCTCTCGTTGCGGCGCATTAGCCTCGGCCTTTTCTCTTTCTCTGCCCTGAGACACCGTTGCCTCAAGCACAGCGTCACGGCTTTTTTCCTCGGTAGCATTGTCATCAAAGCTCGCAAAAGCCACGCTACCAAAGAAGCCTTGTAAATCGTGCTTCATGCCCAGCGTCACCGTGGTGTTATTAGGCACGGAGCTAAATACTCTTCTGCCCCCACTTGCTTTTACAGTAACCGGAATATCATCTTCAGTAATGGCATAACCGTCTGCCGTGGTACCAACCACCACTCTTTCTTTTTCTGCGTAAGCATCTGCCGGATTCACCTCTACAGCAGCAACAGCAGGTGCAGTTGTAGGAGCTTCTGCTGCCAGTGCCCCTGCATCGCCACTAGGGGCTTTGGTCAAAGAGGCAGCGTTTTGTCCTTCATCGCCGTCGGTTGGAGCCGCAACAACCTCTGTAGCTTTCTTTGTAGCAGCATCTGCTTCTGGTGCAGCCAGAGAGGCGCCAGACACAGCCATATCATTACTTTCGTTGCTAGACATGCAGTTCCTCTCTCCACAAGCAAAACCTGAACACCCCCACACAACAGCAGCAGCTGCTGCTGCTGCTTAGTAGACACCAGCGCGTTTACAGGCAGCGTTCATCTAACAGCCCTTAACACATCATAACTTACGCGAGCGGTGCACACCTTTTGTCCCATGATGATATACATGGATGATATACATTCGCCTCTCCCAAGGAAAGCACCACCATAAGGGTTCTGTAGCATACCAGCAAACTTAAGCCCCCCCTAGCTTTATGGTGCTCTTGGTGTGCTTCCATGCTCTTTAGGGATGAGTGCTGTAAGTGGCAGCTATAGCGCTTACAAGCTGGTTTGGCGCATCTTAATCACCCTTAGGGATGAGTTGCTGACGCTCTGAGTTGAGCTGTCAGCTCTTAGTTTCGCGGGTATGGTTCTGTAGCCATATGGATGACGCAGCTGAGCTCGGCCTAAGACAGTGCATCTGAAATCAACGCGCCGCACACCTAAGATAAGAAGGCTACCACGGGTTATCCGCTATCCTGAGCGAGCTTCGCCTTGCTTATCCTTGCTTATCCTTGCTTATCCTTGCTTATCCTTGCTCATCTTAGCGCAAGAGGCTCTCATCAAAAGAGCGCTGCGTCACCAGCTCACTGACACGAGCCTTAATCCGCTCACGCGTCAGCATCTCGGTGCACGTCTGCAGAGCTTGATTAAACATGCCCATAGCCTGAGGATAGGCCGCAGACAGCGCATACACCTCACCACGCGTCTGTAAGGTATCACACTGATTCTTCAGCTTCGTGTAGGTTGTCGCTAACAGGTTAAGCGCCAGCACATCCTTTGGCTTATAACGCAAATAGCCCACTAAGAGATCACGGGCGCGCGAGTACTGCATGTTCTCGTTATATGCCGATGCTAAGTTAGCCACAATCACCTGATTGCGCGGCGTGCGCTTATAAAAAGGCTGTAAACGCGCTACCGCCTGCTGAGGTTGGCCACGGGCGATATCGATGTCTGTAAAAAGATCGAGCACAAAGAGATTGCTCTGCTGCGACTGTGGTAAGCGCCGTAAATAGCCCGCCGCCTCATCGTATTCCTTAAGCTCGTAGCACACCAAAGCCAGCGCATAATTTTGGTAGTACTCCGTATAGCCACGGGCATTGTGCTTTAAGCCCTGCTTAAAGTCTCGTAAGGACTTTTCATCATCAGGCATGGTGTAGCGTACCGCCACGCGCGCCCGTGCATACTGATAGTCAGGGTTGGTCGAATCAGGACGATGCTCAAATTGGGCGACGCGATTTTGCGCCTCGGCCATACGCACATCAGACAAAGGGTGGTCAATAAGGAGCGTAAAGGCAGGGTTGATATTGCCCTGCTGCGAGTTTAAGTAGCGGAACATGTCCACCATACCTTGAGGGTTTAAGCCCGCGCGATAAAGCAGGGTGATACCAATGCGATCGGCTTCGTACTCGTTGTCACGCGTAAAGTTAATACCGCTTTGCATGGAAGCGCCCATGGTGGTCGACATGGCAGCTAAGCCCACTGCTGGGTTTAAGATCGCCATGACAATGGAACCGACCACACCCGCTGTCGAGAGACGGTTGGCCATGGTCATCTTTTCTACAAAGCGCGCGATGTGACGCTGCGTCACGTGCGAAATTTCGTGCGCCAGCACCGAAGCAAACTCATCCTCAGTGGAAGCGTAGTTAAAGAGTCCGGTGTTGATCACGACCTTACCGCCTAAAAAGGCCGAGGCATTGAGGTCGTTGTTTTTGACTACAAAAAAGTCAAAAGGAAATTGCACATTGTCCGCATGAGACAGCAATCTGTTGCCTAAGGAGGTCACGTACTCATTAAGTACAGGGTCGTCGATCACCGGCAGATTGGCGCGGGCGGTACGTAAAAAGAAATCGCCAATGGCCTTTTCACGCTGGACGCTGATGCCTAAGGCTCCAGCCGTACCCATTTGCGGGATGAGAATGTTACTGTCATCGTAGAATTCAGCGGCAGTAGCTGATGGGGTCACCAGCATAGCGGCGGCGCTGAAAAGCAAGGCCCCACCACAAGATAAGCTCAAGCGGCGTAAGCGCTTAGAGGAGTTACGAGAAGATGCTGCTACAGGGGTAGCCACAGTGCGCGGCTTAGCAGCAAGCAAAAATGACATAAGAGAAGACAGGGTAAGAGTCATAGCAGGAGCCAGCGGCGCGTGGATACTACGTAAATAACCTCAAAGGCTTGTGTCCTGCGGCCTCTAACGCAAGGCACTGAAGATCCCTTGCAGATGCAATGCAGATGCAGATGTAGATGCAGGGGCGAGGCATGGCACGCCCTGCAGGGCAGGGCAATACCCTGCTTAGGGTGAGCTCTGCTCACATATGAACCTTTCAAGCTATCTACGCTCTTGCTTACTAGCAGTAAAGCTGCACAGCAGCAACTGCTGCTGTGGTCTTGACTATTACCAGAAAGCTCAATGAGAACGTTATGCCTTAGCAGCCACGCCTTGAGATAAAGAGCACGTGCCCGCTCAACGCAGACGCCACTGTGGTAAACAGCGAGCTCAAGGTCATGGCTCTGCTTGCTGGTAATGATAAGTTGCAGTAAGCACAGCAATCATCGTCTCTACGCCCACAGCAGTGTAGGTTGCTCCTTCAAGCACTCACTCCACGTTGGCAGCAGAGGCTTTGCCCCCTAAGTTTAGCAAAATGCCCTTATGCCTGCCTTAGGCTCACCTCACATATGCAAATGGCCAGCTGCTATAATTCTTACCTAAACAAAAGCTGTCATCTTAAGCCTCAGCTCCTTAAGCACCACTTCCCGAGCATGTCGCTATCGCCCTTGCAGTAAGTGTCAGCTCACAGCGACGCTTGCTACCTGCGCTCACGAGAGGCAGTCTGCAATCTAAAGCCACTTTTCCCCTGTCCCTCGCTTCGAGTTTGCCATGCTAAACCTGCTTCGTCGCTGGTATCAGCGCCACTTCTCCCAGCCAGGCACCATTGAGTTTGCGCTGGTGCTGCTGGGGGCCTTTATTACCGTCTACTACTTTATGTGGTTGGTGGGGCCGCTCGTTGTCGCCTTATGCCTCGCCTTTTGCCTTGACTGGCCAGTTGTGGCTTTAAGCCGCACCTGCAAAATGGGACGGCACTTAGCCTCCATTGTGGTTATGATCCTCTTTTGCTCCTTGGTCGTCTTTACCATGGTGCTGATCGTGCCAAATGTGATTAAGCAGGGTGCAGAGTTCTATAACTCCATTGTCGCTTTTAGCCTCGATAACGGTAAAAACACTACCACCACTCCCCCCGCCGCTACCCCATCGGCTGCCTCTACACACGGCTCTGCCTCAGAGGCTACTCACCCTACCCCAACCACGAGCTCTACGGCTACGCCTACTCCTACTGCCACGCTGCAGCCCCTGCCACGCAGCCTCGCCGCCCCAACAGCACAATATCAGCGCATCATGCTGCCGCCATATGAGACGACACCAGCTCCAACCTCAAATGCTGGGGCTACACTGACGGCTACCCCCCCTACAGCAACCACGGCTTCCCCTGCTACTACAGCTGCCATCTCCACCGCTACAGCTACAGCTACCACTGCCCCTCATGTTGCTACAGCCACAACGTCCACCCGTGCTACTCTTAGTGCTGCCCCTGTAGCAGCGGCGCCTATGGTCGCTGCAAGCGCAGCTCCTGCTACCATTGCCAGTGCGTCTGCCTCTGAAGAAAATGTGCCTGTAGCCACGCTCAAGAGTGAGGACATCGCAGTTGCCGCAGGCGACGAGCAGGCTTTTATGGATGAGGAGTATCTGCAGGTTTTAACTCAGCAATCGCTGCAAAGACCAGAGCTACTGGCCGATCCGCATAACGTCAACCACGCTGTGGTTACCCCAGCGCTGCGTCTTAGCAATCTCACGCTAAACCCTAGCGGTGGTGATGGTACCTTTACTCTGACAGTTACGGACTTTGACTTACGCATCGCCCAAGAGGTGTACGACTTTGTCGTCAATCTGCCAGAGCCCATACCATCCATGGTGACGATGCCGATGCTGGAGCAGTACGTGCGCAATGCTCGTATTGCCGCCACCAATCAAATTGCCTCGCTGATGCGCACGCAGCTGATGCCATCGGTAGTAAACGCCTTTACGTGGCTAGTCTACCTCATCATTGTGCCTATCTTTACCTTTTTGATGCTCTACAACAAAAAGAGCTTACAGCACAATGCGGCGACCTTTCTCTTGCCCAACAATCAGGTGCTGATGAAGGAGTTCTGGCCAAGCCTACATAGCCAGATTGCAGGCTATATTCGCGGCAAGATCATCCACATCATTGTCATCTCCATTGCCAACACCCTTGCCTTTATGCTCTTAGGTGTCAACTACGCCATGCTCTTAGGTGTGGGTGTGGGTCTCTCAGTCGTGATCCCGTATGTGGGTGCGGTGATCATTGCCGTACCTGTAGTCTTGGTTGCTATCTTCCAGTTTGGCTTTAGTACAGGCCTGCTCTGGGTATTGGTGATTTACACCATTATTCAGCTCTTAGACAGTAACGTGCTGACGCCAATGCTCTTTTCCAAGGCGATGAATCTGGACGCCTTTTCCATTCTGGCGGCGATCTTGATCTTTGGTAACCTCTGGGGCTTCTGGGGTGTGTTCTTTGCCATTCCGCTAGCCACGTTTATCAAGACCCTGATTGTGCGCTGGCCAAACTCTGAGACCACACCGCAGCTACCGCGCCGCAGAATAGGCCGCAATAAAGCGCCAGTTACTACTAACACCTCTCCTGACGCCAGCAACGAGTCCCACCACGAGCCATCTACGCGCATCTAAGAGTCACCAGAGCAAAGCCCAACTTGGGCTTATGGGGCGCCGCCCTTGCCCTTACGCTTGCTCTTTCTCTTACTCGTGCCCTTACTCGTGACCTTATCAATAAGGGAGCACGAGCTGCAGCGTCCATTGTACTTGCAAGGAAATGGCTGCCGCGCTGTTAACAATGCAGCGCACAAGACCGCACCACTCAGGTAACAGCAACCCCCAGCCGCCACGTCTTATTAGCAGCGGCAGGGGCCTATCCTTTTAATACGCTCTCTCGAGGCCGCTCCTACAGACACTCTTAGTGCAGCAACGTATAAAGCTTGCGCCGATAAGTACTCTGCAACTTGTCACCATCCATGGTGCTCAGAATATCGAGGAATGTCTTCTTCACCTCTTCCTTATTGAGGTCGGCCTTGAGCTTAGCAAACAGCAGCACTAAGGCATCTTCCTTCTTGCCCGCATCCGCTAACGCCACCGCATAAGCCACGGCATTCTCGTCGGATGGATCCTGCTCATACTTCTGAGCCAGCTCTAACAGTTCTGGGCTGTTCTGCGCCTGCTCAGCTAAGGTCAGAGCTGAGAGCAGCTGCTGGTACTCAGGCATGGATTGCTCTTCGCGGCCAGGATTGTCTAAGAGCTCATGCGCCTTAGCCGTGTTCTTCTGCGCAATGAGCATGCGAGCGTAGATGAACTTAAACTGTAAGTTTTTGTCATCCTGCGCATAAGCCTCGGCTGCCTTAGAGCAAGCGGTGTTGAGGTCACCTGCCGCCTCAGCTTGCAGCGCAGCACGCATCAGCGTCTCCGCCTCAGAGGGCAGATACTGCTTGAGCAGCTCTGGCAGGTGGGCCACGATGTCGTTGCCCTCAGCAATCGCCACTGGCTGGCCCTTATCCACCACCACTAAAGAAGGCGCGTTCATGAGGCCAAGCTGCAAGGCCACGCCTTGGCAAATTTCCTCTTTGAGGTTAAAGAGGCCCAAGGTCACATACTCATTGGTGTCACTGATAGCTGTGGTCAGAGCGTTCTTGGCCGTGTCGCAAGTTGGGTCATCAGTGTAAAACAGGCAAAACAGCGGCTTGCTCATCGAGGTGGCAAACACCTGCTCGATATTTTCTTGCGTAACGATCATCTTGTTCTCAAAAGCAATACGTGGGGCTTACCCCACTTGCAAAGTCAAAAGCAAATGAAATCAGGGATAGGCTGCGCCTCAGAGTGCAACCATGTGGCTGGGTGAAAGTCTTAGTCTTTCTTAGCGCAGGAAGCGGTTTAAGTCGCGCGTGGCCTCAATGAGGTTCTCGAGATTAGGTCGCACCGGTAAGCGCTCCCCATTATTCTCAATGTAGGACGAGCCATCCATAGAGTAGATAATGTTGTTCTCTGTGCCTACCAGAATCAGCTCATCGACGCCATCTACAGCCACATAAGGACGGTCTGGTAACTCCTTTAAGGAGGCGCCTAAACTAAAGTTGCCCACACTGGTTGTGACGTGCAGGATCTCACGCGCAATCGTGGCGCTCAAATCCTGTGGTGAGCTTAAGTTGTGCACTTCTGAGCCCACCATTGGCTTTTGGTGCACCTCCTGTGGCCAGAGCACCATTAAAGGCACATGCTGCACCTCACGATCAAAGATCTGGGGCTCACGGGCTAAGAGCTTATTGCCCTCGGCGGCGGTGACGATAACCAGCGTATGGTCTAACAAGCCTTGGGAGCGTAACTGCGTCATGAACTTACCAAAGGCCTGATCAACATCCTCTAAAGAGAGCTCATAGTAGAGCAGTGACTGCATCAGAGGGTTAACCGTACTGGTTAAATCCTCATCCATAGCCGCTTGCAGCTTTTGTCCCTGTGGCGATTGCAGCAGAGCTTGCACACTGCTATCAAAGTCGCGCAAATCATTAATCACCAGCGAGAGGGCGTAAGGACGTTGCTCCCGTAAGCGGTACTCGCGGATTTGTTGTAGCGCTTGAGCAAAAACCTCATGGACATTGTGCACATGGCCAAATTGCATGCTGCGCAGACCGGAGTTTTGCACCAGCAGGCTAAAGTAGCGGCGCAGTGTTTCCTGATCGGCGTGATCAAACTGCGTTTGCGCTTCCAGCCAGGCGGCATTAACCACCGCCTGCTCCTTAGGCGTAGAGGCCGTGGTCATGGTAGCAGTAACAGTAGCAGTAGTATCCTTTGCTCCTAAGGCTGGAGAGCTGCTCTCACTTGCAAAGGCAGCATCCGCAGCATCTGCGCTGCTCTCATTAGTCGAGGTCGTTACGGCCTCTGGCGCTGTACCATTGGCCGTATTAGTATCCGTCTTAGTATCCTTAGCATCGTCTACAGCTGACGCTACCGCTGTATCCGTCTGATAGGCCGCTGCCTGCATAGCCACATCACTGACGCTCATGCCCTGCAGCGATGGCTGCACCGATTGCGGCGTGCGCTTTAAAGCACTGACAATGACGCGGCTGACATAGTCCTGCTTAAACATCTCCTCCAGCGTCACTGGCACCATTTGCCCTGCAAATAAGCCCTGACGATACTGCAGTGGCAGGCCATACGTCATAGCAAAGACGTTATTGAGCTCCTCCTTATATAAGAGGTAGTGCGAATCAAAGCTCTGCACCTGCTCCTTAAACGCTAAAAGCTGCGGCGTGGTCTCCTTGCTTAAGTTGCTATAGGAGAGGCCATTGAGCGTAATAAGGAGCACATTGGCCGGACGCTCATTTACAAAATGCGGGTCGATCTCTAAGTTGGTAAGAGGGTAATTGATGTACTCCGCACCCAAGCCATCGCTAGCCATGAGCTGCTTTTCGTTAAGCCAACCATGACTACTTAAAAACGAGCGCGCCGTCATTGGATAGTGCGCAGGAAAGGTCGAGCGTAAGAGGGTGATACGCTCGTACTTAGTGGCATCAGCCCAAATGTGCAGCACATGGGAGGTCACAAAGCAGGAGCAGACAATGATCAGCACCGTGCGCACAAAGTAAGGATGGTGGGCCCGATAAAGCGAGTGCGTGGTGATTTTGGCAAAGACGCATTCAAGGGCGATTAAGATCGGGACGGCAATAAAAAGGAAGTTGTAATTAAGGCCGGTATCGAAGTCCAGTTCCCGCACAATGAGGTTGATGGCGGTCATACTGAGGTGCACTTTGACGAGGAGGTAGATTTTGATGTCAAAGAGCAAGATGGTGTGCATGATAACGGCTATGCACACGCACAGGACGCGGTAATACCTAAAGTTACCGATAAAGGCGAGCGGGAAGAAGATAACGAGGTAGACCACCACCGTCAAAAAGCTCATATGGCCGAGCCACGAGACGATGAGGTAAAAGAAGCTTAAGAAACTGGTGGTAGGAGGGGCGGCGTAGACGTAGCTAAAGCCGAGCAAGCAGGCGAGCAGGATATTGATAAAGATAAAGTAGTGGCCCCAAGTGATGGCACGCGACACTTGCTCTTTGTAAGAGAAACGCTTCAGGGGATTGAAGTTCTCGCTCATGGGAGCCTGCCTCACAAGCCTTCCGCCAAGGAAAGGTGACGACCAAAGAAAAGGATCTGCACGTCGCTAGGGGTTAGAACACTACCTTATCCGCCCGCCTAAGTGCTGCAAATTAGCGACAGGCAGAGCACTGGTGCTTGTACACAAGCTTGCTGTCACTACCGGCTCTTAAGGAGCGATAACAGGTGGCGTTGCAGAGCAGAGCTGTGGCTGCAAAGAGGCCGCATACAAGCTGCATCTGCGCAATTGTGCCAGAAATTTTATCACAGATGTCTCAGAGCCCCCTTGGAGGCAGCGTGCCGCTACTGCCTGACGACATGGGTAAGACCGGTCTGACACCCTCTTTGTTCCCAGATGGTCAGAGGCGCTGCGCTGTAAGTGCCAGTAGCCGTTCTTACTTACAGCTCTAAGCCTACTTATGGCAACCACAACCCGAGGCGGGATAGCCACTACCTTACGCCAGCTCCAGTGCCTGCCGCGCTCCTCTTTGTGCTCACCTCGCTTGTCCCTATCCCTAAGCCTCAACGCACAGCTGCAATTGGCTTAGACCACACCACAGGGCAAGCAGCCACGTGCAGCTAACAGTGCAGGAAAAGGAGAGGCGCACCTCTATTACTGCACTCCTCCCTCACAAAAGCTCTTATCTCAGCCCTTTGTGAGCATTCTATGTTTCACGTGCTACAGATAATAGCACGCTATTCCGGCAGTCATTTCCGCTGTCTGCACCACAAGGAGAGCCCTTTTCCGCAGCCCACAACACCCGCTCGACGCTGGCCATCTGACAGCTTTGCCAAGAATTGTACCAAGCACTAACCATCTATTAGAGCTAAACCCCCTATAAAACGCGATAAATAAGCCATTACTGACCACAACAGAGCTCAACTGTGCTCACCTCGGCGGTGAAAACTCCTCATGCCTCTTTTCCCATTCCCGCTGGGATTTTTGCACCAATTTAAAGCATTTTCTTACCAAAACAGTGCAAATTTTCGTTTTTGACGTCTTTATTCTTATTTACAACAATATACGAATATTTTTACTACTTGTCTTACAAGTGCTCAATAAAGCTGATAAATAAGGGAAATTTTCAGCTTTTTAGGGCGCATTACCACAACTGCAAAAACAGCTACGTCACTCCAGCAGGCCTTTTTGCCGTTGACAGGGTGAGAAACTCAAAAACAGGACGCGAGAGCACATACGCACTAGCTGTGGGTGGTGCCGCTCATTTACTACTTTTAGCCCCCAAAAGCACCTTTAGCCCTGACTTGACAAGATGCAGTGCCCAAACTGCGCCCAAAACGCAGCTTTCAACATTGCGCCGCTGCTACCTCTAGTGAGGCTTTGGCCTGCACCAAGAGTGAGGCTGCTTAGCCATGACCAAAGTCATGACCTCGAGGTAGCGCCTCTGACCAGCCCTAACCGCAGGGCATACCGCCATCTCATAAAGGAGAGCAACGACTACAGATTCAACGACCACTACAGCCACCAGTAAGCCACTGCACCTCTGACCAGCCCTAACCATAGGGCATACCACTACCTACATATAGGAGAGATCACTCCCCCAAAGAAACACCGTAAATACGCCCTTTCTCAGGAACTAAGCCACCTCCGTACATGAAAAAAAGTCGGCCTGTTTAGCAATATACATGCCATTTATCAACCGTCTATGAGAGCTAAAAAGCATGATAAACGCGATAAATAAGCCATTAATCACCACCACGCCGCCAAATCAAGCGCCCCTATGTAGTGCACATCATCGTTTATGTCTTATAAACAAAGATACGAATATTTTTGCCAGCTACCTTATTAAAGCTGATAAATAAGGGAAATTTCAGCTTAGCAACATTACAAAAAACGCTACGTCACTCCTGAGGCCCTTTTCGCCATTGACGAGGTGAGAAACTCAAAAACAGTAAATGCGGGCGCATACGCACTAGCTGCGGGTAGTACCTCTCATTTACGACTTTCACCCCCGCAACGCTCCCTAAGCCCCCTACATGACAAGAGGCCGTGCCCAAACAACGCCCCATCCATCAAAAGGAGATCACACCAATGACCACTAACAACAACCAGCGCCAAGCTGCACTCAGCAGCGTGGCTACCACCACAGCATGCGACCTTGCCCGCACACCGCTGCTACTGCTCCTGCTGACGCTTACGCTCATGTCTTTAACGCAGGCCAATCCCGCCCAAGCGAGCAACCACCACTCATCACGCTCTGCGACCAGCCGCTTAAGCCCTGCTTACGGCGACTTACAGCGCTCTGGCTCGCACCGTCTGATCCAGTCCTCAGTAAAGAACGAGCTGCAAGCACGCCGCAACTTTACTTACTAACCTCCTTGCACACACACACACTCGCTCCCCAAGACAACAGGCAGTGCGTCGCCTCGTGTTGGCGCTCGCCTCCCTAGAGGCCACTACGCGGCCTCGCACCGCCTCCCGTGCCGCAAGCGCAACTGCACAATCATAGGAGTCACCTATGCCTGCTTCATGGCAACAATACCTGCCACTCGTCGCCCGTAACTACGCCCACCGCTTTAAGGTGGACATTGAAATCCACGGCCAACAAGCCTACTCAACCCGCGACACCATCGTCATCCCTGAGGTGGCGCTCACCACGCCCCAAAAGGCCCGCGTTATCTCCGGTTACATCGCTCATGAGGCCGGTCACATCCACTACAGCGACTTCGACCTCTTAAACAAACTCCCAAGCGAGTTCGACCGCTTCCTCGTCAACGCCCTCGAGGACAGCCGCGTCGAGCGCAAAATCGTAGACAACTACCCTGGCGCCTACGATAACCTCAGCGCCTTAAACCAGTACCTCTACGAGGATCACTTAGGCGAGGCTGACACCTGCTACCGCTTCAGCAAGCTGCAAATCATCTTAAGCTACATGCTCTTTTGCACGCAGCAACAGCTCCTCGAGTACCCATTAAGCGCCCATATGGCCACCATCTTTGGCTATGAGGTCGCAGCTTTAATCAACCCTATGGCGCTGCCTAAGCTGCAAGATAAGCTGGGTCAGATCAGCAAGTGCCAGAACACGCAAGACACCGTGGACTTAGCGCATGAGATCCGCTCCTTAATGGGGGCAGACTTCTTTGTGCCTAACTTTACCGCCTTTGCAAAGCACCACAACACCCAAAGCCGCTTCGACTACGAGCACTGCAAGCAACTGGCGGCTATCTACAAGCAGGACTTTAGCTTAGAGCCGCCACAGCCTCAGGCTTCCGTGCCAGTCGTGGCCGCCGAGGACATCGTCACTGCCCTGCACAGCCCCTTCTCCCTGCCGCAATTGCAGCATGACTACTACACGCTCACCCCACAGGTGCACGTGCCACCAGCCGCCAGCCCAGCATTGTGCCCAGCTCTGTCCTTAAGCTCCACGCAAGGCATGCCCACCAAGCTTAGCGTCAAGGCTATGGCCTCCCCTCCAACTACTACTACTACTACTACTACTAATACTACTACTACTACTGCTGCTGCTGAGGCAGCAACAGACGCGGCGCCAGTGGTCACGCCAATTTCTGCTACCAGTAGTGGTGACGCTGCCGCCAGCAGTGTTGATAGCGCTTCCAGCAATGTTAACGGTATTACCAGCTCTGTGGCACCAAGAACCGCTACCTCTGGGGTAACTGTCAGCAAGGGAAGCATGGCGCCCCTGTCCTCAGAGTTCTCCCTGCCGCATACGGCTGCCGCCACTGGCCACGCCCTACACGCCTTTGACCTAGGGCCAAGCACCAAGCCGTTATTGGTGAGCACCTCCAGCCCTGCGGAGCTGGTCACCCGTATCCGCCGTGAGCGTCTCATCAACCCTATCCATCTGCAGCCACAACTGCAGCAACTGGAAGTTGACAAGCTGCCTGCACCACTGCAAATGGCCGCCCGCAAAGACCAGATGTCGCAACAAGCGCAAATTGCGACCCTTAACGAATACCGCTGCCTGCCACCACTGCGTCTGCCTACATCCCTTGAGCTGTCGGCCAATCTTACGCAGCACAGCCTGCAACAGCTGCTCATGGAGCTCCTCTCCCACATCGATGGCTTAAGCCAAATCCAACAGTATGCCCGCTTTGTCCTCTACTGCCATGTCAGAGCGCAGAACGGTGCTGCCTTTTTCAGCCCAGACGAGCAGGCGCACCTTGCCAACATCAAGGACTACATCAAGCGCCGCCTCGGTCAGGACTTTACCCCTGAGCTGGCCCGCTTCATTTTGCGCATTGATATTGCGCAGCTGCGCTACAGCAAAAAAGAGCTGGACAACGGCTTGTACTTCCCCATCTACCAGCTAGCGCATGAGCCTGAGGAGCTGACCATCCTCCATTTAGATCGCGACCTCGTCACCGCGCCGCTGCCACCTACTACTAGCATTCTCCGCGAGCAGCGTCGCATACGTGAGATGTGGCGCCAGCGCCTATCCTTTGTCCGCACTGAGAGCATCTTGCAAGAGCAAGGGCTGCTGCCACGCTTCTTTATCAGCGCTCTGCCGCTGTTAGACCCACACTTCTACTGCCGTAGTGCGCAAGGCGAAGTCTTCGCCAAAGACTACTTTGTCATGTCGCTGTGCGCCAAGCTGCTGACCTTAGAGCAAGAGCAGGGACTAACGCTGCCACCGTCGCAGTGCCGCACTGCGGCTGACTCTGACGCTGCGGACTCTAACCTCCTGTTTACGCCTAGCGTGCCCGCAGAGCCACCAGAGCCCACTTACAAGCCATGGGACGTGGACTATGCGCGCATGAGCCAAATGGTAGGCGCCATTGCCACCACGCTGGACTTTACCCCTGCGCAACTACACGCCTTGCAAGAGGTCTTAGGCAAGTTGGCTCAGGAGCGTGAGCGCATGCTCAAGCTGCAAGCGCACAAACCAGCTTGGGAGAGCACGGAGGCGGAGGATGAAACCGTGCGTGAGCAGCCACGCTTTACGGACATCTTAAACGAGTACCACATCAAGCGCAGACAGTACGCGCTGCTTGAAACCAACACTCGTGACCCACGCCTTGAGTGTACCTTCAGTGATGCCTTACAGGCCTTCTGGCACAACCAAAAGCCACTGCCATCCTTCTCCGCCGCCACACGTGCTCTCGATCAGTCGACTCCCGTCAACCTGCTGGATGTTGACGGTAGGGGCTTGCCCATCTTAGGTGGAACTGCCAGCAGCAGCTACAACTCACTGTCAGAGCGCCCGCAGCCACGCTTTGCGCTGCCAACCATTGCTGACGTCGTGACGAAGATGGCGCTCCACCATGCTGAGGATTGCAGCAAGCCCATGCTGATCTCCCCGCGTGAGAGTGGGGACATTTATGACGAGCCCCATGACGCCTTTGTCTTTGCAGTAGAGCAGCAGACTACGGCTGTGCGTCAGAGCTTACGCCAGCGCTTAGAGCAAGATAGCACTCCACAGAGCAAGCATGTGATTCCCGCGCGCGTGGTACTCTCGCCTTTAGGTGAGCGCCATGTCATGGCCCCAGTGGTGATGCAAAGTAGCGACAGCACCTCCTTACACCTGCTGCTTGATATGTCCGCTTCGATGCGCACTGACGTCAATCACAAGGGAATGGGGGCAGGCATCTTTAACCCCTTAGCCACCGTCGGCTCTGCCGCCAGCACTGGCACTGGCACTGGCACTGGCACTGGGAGTGTGGGACGCAGCAGCCTTGCACGCAACAGCCTTAATGGCAGCAGATTCAATGGCAGCAACGTCGCCAATGAGCCCCACAGCGAATCTGAGTTTACTGACCACCCGCTCTATATGAGCTCCCTCAACCAAGTGTCTTGGCAAAAGGAGCTCTATGAGCTCAATGAGATGGTGCAAAAGAACTACATCAAGGGCCCACACGGCTATCGCCCCGTCTCGTGGGGCAATAAGCCTCAGCTCTTAAACAGCGCCGAGGTCGTACAAAGCCTTGATGACTACCGCCACCAATATCAACACCAACACTCTACCCCTAGTCGCAAGCCGTACTCCCAAGGCACGGTGCTCATGTCGCAACAAGAGCGCGCCGCCCTACTTGCCGCGGACGTTATCCCGCTTAACAGCTTTGAGCCTCTGCCTGCGCACTCGCGGGCCTATCAAGCCAGCCAAGCGGCCTTAGCCATGGCTATGGCTCTTGAGGGCCTACCACAGGTACAGACCATGGCGACTTTTTTTCCAGGTAACGACAACCTGTCCTGCTTAAACGTGCTCAACCCTACCGAGCGGGCGTCACAAGTGGCTTCACGCTTCTACTACCCACCTCATGGTGAAACCCCAACAGCGCAGGCGTTGTGGTTTGCCCTGCACTGTGCGCTCACTCTTAACTGCGCGCGCAACATCATCTTGCTGATCACCGACGGTGCCCCTGATGACATCAAGCAAACACGTAAAGCTTTAGAGGCTTGCCAGCAACAGCAGGTTGAGGTCTATACCCTCGGCATTAACTGCCCTGATAACAGGCAGCTGTTTAGTTACTTCGAGGAGCTAGAGCACCCACAGCAACTGCCAGAGGTGTTATCGCGCCTTATCACCGAGCTCTTGACGCCACCTTACATCTTGGTGTCGTAGGGCTTTACCACCAATCACTAATTCACTCTCACGCCCACGCCACTCCCAGAGTTACCACTTGCTCCCCTGAGTTTCTGATCACTCCCTTTAATTTATCGCTGCCGCTGAGGGAGGCCCACGAGGCTTAGTGGCCTCAGCGCTGGAGAACGTTTTCTTCCACCTTTAACCAATAACGTGTCGTCAGTCTTAAGGCCTCAGACCTTACGGCCTCACTGCACGGCCGTTTTGTTCACGAGCGACTGGTAGTCCCTACCAGCCATCTGCCATAAGCTTTAAAGGCTACCCCGTCAACAAGCACTACGCTTGTGAGGCGCTAGCCGCCGCCACTAAAAATAGCAACACCTCGGCGGTAACAGCCATGGCCTCTCCGCAGTTACGCGGCGTAACAGGGGTACACCTACATGACCTTGTTTCTGTCCCTGACAACACGCGCTGACTGCCCTGTAAAGGAAATCTGCCATATGTCAGATCCTCTCACCAAAGACGCAACCACAACCGCTCCTGCGGCCGCTGGTAGCGTCTTACCCGACGTGGCGCCCGCTACCACAGCGTCCCCTGCGTCTTTAGCCCCTGCGGGGGTACCTCACAGCGAGGTGAACACCTCGTCTGAGGTAGCGACCTCTGCTGAGGTAGCAACCTCTGCTGAAGCGGCTACTACCACAGAGAAGAGCGTTGCGAGCAGCTCTGCCACCACCAACAAGGCGGTGCGCCAAATCAAGCTCGGCAACATCTCCTTCACCCTGCATCTTGAGGCTTTCGCCTCCGGCAAGCTGTCCGCTGCCACTAATGCAGTCTTAGAGGGCCTGAAGCACTTCAATGGTTTAGGAAATGAGGTCTTACGCAAGATCCTGCACTTAACCCACAAGAGCTTCGCGCACAACCTGCTGATGCTGCAGAACTTAGGCTGCATCCGCACCAACGAGGAGCACTCCTACCTTATTCCTGCTGACCCTGACTTTAAGCCAGAGGCAGTGGAGCCTTTTGACTTCGCCGCTTGCGCCGAGGCCAACCGCCGTCAGGAGGAAGCTCCGCACCGCGTCAACTTACCACTGGGGGCGCTGTACAACCACAGCATGGGCCGTGACATGTGCTTACTGCTCATGATCTTGGAAGTCTCCAAGTGCAGCCGCGTGGATGATCTCTTAGAGATCTACCCTGAGAAGACCTTAGAGCGTCTGCTACAGCGTCTGCTTGCCGTGGGCCGAGTACTGTTAAAGGACGGCCTCGTCTATCTGGTGCCACATGACCCACTCTTTGATCCTGATGTGGAGTTTAGACACCAGTGCCAGCACTACGATCCAAGCTACGCTGGTGGTCTGGTCTGCGCTCCTTTTGTGCCAGAGGACAGCTCGGCTTTTGTCCGTCAGCGCTTAGCTGAGATCGAGGCCAAGAAGGAGGCACGCCGTCAGGCGCAAGCCAAGAAGGCTGCGAGCAAGTCCGACTCCGTGTTTGAGACTGAGGTGCAGCCTGCGGCCGATGTCATGTCCGAGCCTGCATCTGAGGACAGCACCAGCGACGTGTCCCGTCCTGTAACGGCTACTGACGCCGGTGTGGCTTCGGACACTGCGAACAGTGTTGAGTCCAACACTGACTCTGGGGTCGAGACCAGCACTATATCCACCGGCGAGAACTCCAGCTCAGCGCCAGAGAAGAGCGTGGTCACTGAAAACGCGCCAACTCCAGCGCCCGCCCCAGTGAGCACCACCGTCACTGCGGACAAGCCAGCCCCAGAGAGCAATAACTCTCAGCGCCAAGCTGTTCCAGAGAACAAGACCGCAACTGCTGCTACTGCCAGTACTGACAGCAAGCAGATCGCAGCCACCACTGATAGCAGTACCACTGCTGCTTCCCCTGTCGTGCAGAGCTTCCCTAACGACACCAGCACGAGCTCTGTGGACACTCCTGCCACTCCTGCCACTCCTGCCGCGCCAAGCACTCCGTTCGCAGTCTTCATGGGCACTGACCGCGCGGAGAACGCCATGGGCTTAGAGGCCAGCAGCACGGAGCTGTTACGCCACTTCATGCCAATGCAGGAGCAGGCTACCCCACTAATGGGCTCTCCACTGGTGTCTGGCTTGGCTTTAAGCACGCGCCAGCTGCCTAAGGAGGCTACCCTGCAGGGGCTGCCTGCACTGCAAGGTCTGCCTGCACTGCAAGGTCTGCCTGCACTGTCAGCTGCTGACTCTTCCGTGGGGGACATCTCGCAGCTCATGACTCTGCTGCAAATGGCGAATGACGGTGGTGTTGGTAGTGACCTGCACTTTAGCGATGAGCAGATCACTGAGTGCGCCAGCGACATCATTAGGTCGTCCTACTATGAGGCCTGCATCAATGGCGGGATGCCTCATGCTCTGGCCCAGCAAACGGCGGAGTTCATGATGCAGAAGCTCAACGACGATGCTGCCACTGCACCTGATGCCGGTGCAGGCTCCACGGCGGAGCTGGACAAGGGCGAACAGGCTACCTCCCAAGAGCAGAGCGCACCAAGCTCTACCCCTGAGCCGTCACAACATGAGCTTGAGCCACCACAGCCACCCCAGGTGGTCACGACCAAGCGTCACAGCGCGCCGAAGAAAATCAAGATGCGCCCACATCACCTAGGTCGTGGTCACATCTTGGGGCACAAGAGCCACAGTCTGAGCAAGCGCCACAACAAAAAGAGCAAGCGCTAAAGCGCTCGGCTTGGTAGTGCGGTCGCATTTGCAGACGTAGGCCAGCAGCAGAGCAGCTTGCGGCCGCTGGTAATAGCCCTTACGGTGCACTTCCCTGTAGGGGCTACGCACAGCTGACAGACTGCCGCAACGTTGCGCTTACTGGTGCGAGGGCACTACCTGTTTGTGGTGGCCTCTCTGCGAGCGTTCTTGGCTCGACCTACTGTGGTTAGGGCTGTCATGACTGAGCTTTGCGCTGTAGTGACGGCTATGGCTATTGCCATGGCCATGGCCCAAGCTGTTTCTTTATAACCTCTTGCATTGAGGCCGTGACTCTCTTGCCTTTTGCAGGAGCGCTGTCTTGACTTTGCAACTGTGAGTAGTGAGCTCGCTGGCGGTGTGGTTACAACACCGCGACTAATGGGGAAAGTGCACCTTAGAGGCAACCCCTCCCCTGTAAGCTCTCGTTTTAGCGCTGCTTACCGTCTGCCTTGGAGGTGGTAGTTACGCTCTTGCCTGAGATGTGGCTCTTAGAGTCTTGTACCAACCGTACACGCTCCCACCGAGGCAACCTACAGGTTACCTCTCGCACTCCCGTGTACGCACTCCCTTACTTGTCACTTTCGTTTTTCGTAGGACAAACCAACGGTGCAAGCCACACGCTTGTTCTATCCCAGCTTTAGTGAGGTTTTACTAAAGCGCCTCTGGTGGACAAGCAGGCTTTACTGCCAGCCTGCCTTTGTCCCGCTTCTCCTGTTATTGGAGGGTTATGTCTAACTTTATCTTTAACCTCTCGACGGTGCTGCACAAGCTGATGGATCAGCCTGACCTCAGCAAGATCGAGCCACTCTTTTACCCTAACGAGGTGCACTTCCAAGCGTTCGATCGCGAGCTGCAGCGCGAGTATGAAACTACCACCCGCATGGGCCGTCTCAACAAGAAGCTGCGTGGCATCCCTATGGGACTCTTCATGGACGCCTGCTTTTGGGTCAACTTCATTGGTATGGCTGCCAGTGCCTTATTCTTTTGGAACCACGAGCTGTACCCTTACTGGCAATCCATGCACCGCTTAAATCCACCACAGCTGCTGGAACAGCTGCAAGTAGAGGCGTACCCAAACCCAGTGGAGCGTGAGGAAATCTTTAAGGTCGAACCTAAAGACGACTCGCGCAGCTTAGAGCTGGGCTTCATGGTCAAGCATGTTCCTCTAAGCGAGAACCTGCCACAAAACCCTCACAACCGCTACTACAAGTACAGCAACCTCTGGGAGGAGTACCAGCAGCGTGAGGCGGAGCGACTGCGCCAAAAGCATCTGCACCAGCAACAGCAAGCGAAGCTGCGTAACATTGACCAGCGCCTGCAACAGTTGATTAACCGTCGCGGCTAGTCGCTTCTCCGCAGGCGGCTTCCTCCGTCACTTTCCCCCACTCCTAGCCACTCCCATCCACTCCCTATATCTCTTCTCCACGCCCAGCCACTCCCTGCTTGTGGCGTTAATCTCCACGGCTTAGCTGGTGAGGGCTACCGCCTTTATTGTGATTAACAGCATCACAACGCAGCGTAGCGTCTCACGGCGCCTTAGTTCAAGGGATCTCAAGGGCTGGCCGTGGTCTATGTGAGCACTCCCCCCTTTTGCTTGCTACCACATGCTCTCATGTACTTTTTGCGCTTGGGCCTACCTGTCCTCAGCTGCGCTGTCTTCACCGCCCTGTGCTGCGTGCTTTGAGGTTAGTGCTATGGTGCCTACCTTTTGCACGTCTTGGGCGCCTCGACTCCCACTTTATTGCTGCTGTAGCTTGTCCCCATACGCCACTAACGCCTCTGGCAGCTCCGGTAACTTTTCTAAAGCACAGCTCATAACAAAGGCATCCTCACACGGCGTCGTCTCCGTAGCAGGATAGTAGTGAGTCCGCACCGCCAGCGTCTCAAAGCCATAGTAGTCGTACAGATGAATAGCCACCTCATTAGAGACACGCACCTCCAAAAAGCACGTGCGCGCCCCCAGCTGCTGCAAATGCCATAAGGCCATATGCAGTAAGCGATGCCCAAAGCCTAAGCCCTGATACTTAGGATTGACACCAATGGTATACAGCTCCCCCTCATCTACTACCAGTGAGGTGATCGTAAACCCAATTAAGAGGTCATCGATAAAGAGGCCAATGCAGTGCGTAAAAGGGGACATGCTCTGCGCAATGTCCTCTTTTGACCACGGGTCAGCATGGGCACTTACTTCCACCGCATGCAGCTGTTCTAATAACGCCTCATCAAAAGAACGTAACTCTTTAAAGGTCACTTTAGCCTGTAAGGCATGCTGGCGCAGTCCCATCGCGACCTCCTTGTCCTGTGGACGCTAAATGCGAAACTCTTGTTGCAAGAATGCCCACAGATCGCGCTTGTTGTCCTCACGCATCACAAAGCACTTGTTGCTTAAAAAGCCCTCAATGCTGTGAGATAGCAAAATCACATCAGTCTGCGTGTAACTCCACTCTGGAGTGTAGTGCGCTACGCGTAACCCCCGCTCCAGCAGGTAGAACACGAGATTTGGTAAAAAGGTAAACTTCACCGACAGATCAATAAAGACATCCGCATCAGGACGCGAGCGCGTTGCCATAGACACCTTGTAGCGATCAAAGCCGGAGCCGGAGTTATCACCGTAGTTATGATTGCCCCCGTAGTTGTTGCCACCGTAATTAGGGTTACCACCGTAGTTTTGGCCAAAACCGGATGCTTGGTTCATATCTGCCCCACTATAGCCATAATCACCATTGTTCATCTCGCCCCAGTAGTCACCCTGAGGGCCTTGCACTCCAGCGTTTTGTCCCTGCCACACGTTAGACGTCCCCTGAGATGGCATGTAACCTTGATTGTTGCCCTGTGGCTCAGCGTAGTCATTGTTCATAGCGCTCTGTTCCCAGTAAGGATCATCTATAGCAGGATCATAGCCCTGTTGTGGTGCTTGCTGCCCATATAGTGGCGGCGCTGGCTGCTGCCATGGATCCTCCTGAGGAGCCATGCTGTTATACCCGTTATAGCCTGTCATAGCGGGATCCTGCATGAACTGGTCGTTTTGAGGAAAAGCGTTATTACCCTGATCATAAAAAGCAGGATTACCCATCATCTGCTGACCATTGCCTCCATTGAAGAGCGCTGCGTACTGCTCCTGATCCCGATTCATCTTGGCATTGAGATTCTTGAGCTCTTCTTCCATACGCAGCCCACTTGCCCGCATTTGCGCTATGCTCGCCGCAAAAATGCTCTTGGTGGCCTCATCAAGGCCCTGCTCCTCATTAGGCGCAGGGGCGGCCGTGTTAGCGGAAAAGTCAAACTCTAAAGGAGCTTGCGGGGCTATCTCCGACGCGGTAGTAGTAGTAGCAGTAGTAGCAAGCTCAGTAGCCGCCGTCACTGTAGCCTCAGGTGCTGCTGCGCTGCTGCTGTCAAAAGTAGGCTCTGCAATCGCCGCCTGTCCTGCTTCAGGTGTAGCAGTAGCAGCTACTGCGGCAGCGGCAACAGCAGCCTCATTAGCCTTACTTACCTCTGCCACATACTTAACAAAGTCAGGATCTACTTCCCTTTGATAGTTTGGCGCCGGAGCCGGATCAGGATCCGGAGAAGCAAGGCCCTGTTTTATAAACTCCTGCTCCACAGCTTGAGCCAGTGCTTCAGCCTCAGGACTAGAGGTGCGATTGCGATCGATATTTGCTATCACCCGCTCCGCCGCCTTTTGCGCATCATAAAGCGCCGCTTTCGCTTTGGCGAATAATTTTTCATGACTGAGCTGTTCATCATCGGCAGCTGCCTTTTCAGGCAACGCGTCTTCAACTGCTGACACTTTGTCTTGCTCTATCTTACAAACAGCATCCATAGCAGGGGCGGGTGCTGTTAGCGCTTCCCCTGTAGACTTTGCTTTGTCAGGCTGTGGCGCCATAGCCGCAGTCTCAGTTTTCTCACTGCCTACTAATACCGGTGCAGCCTGTTGCTCAGCCACAGGCGCCTCAGTAGGCTTGGTATCAGGGGCGGGCGCTGCTATGGCACTTTGCGCAGCACAGGCACTCTGCGCAGCAACAGCATTTTGCGCAGCAACAGCATTTTGCGCAGCAACGGCACTTTGCGCAGCAACGGCACTTTGCGCTGTCCCCTCAGCTGTAGTTGCGCCCGTAGCACTGCCTTGCTCGGTCGCTGGTGTTGGCGCGTTTACTGTGTTCTTTACTGAGCTCGTCTCCACTGTAGCCGTAACCTTAGCATTAGCTGTGACTGCCGCGATCTCCGCAGGAGTAGCGGTTTCAGCGACAGACACCTCTGGTGCTTGCACCTCTGCTGCTGAGACAGTTGCCTCGGCAGGCCAGACAAAATCAGGATTGTAGTCCACCGCTAAGGTGACACCAGGATTTAAAGTCCAAGTAAGACGCGGTTTAAACATGGGTCACCTCAACTGGCGTGCTCTCTGGCGTAAAGCAAAAGCAAATAAGTGGTGTAGACAAATGCAGCTCCGGCTCTCCTCTGGGGCTTAGTCTTTGTTACAGAGCAGAGCAAAGCAAAGCCGTGCAGCGTTACAGAGGCTTACTTCTTTTCTGGCAGGATCTCAATCCAGTAGTCATCAGGATCGTGAATAAAGTACAGGCCCATCTTCTCGTTTTCGTAGCAGACACAGCCCATTTGCTTGTGGAAAGCACGCACCTCGTCGTAGTCCTCACGCACCCGCAGGCATAAGTGACTCTCGTTATCGCCTAACTCGTAAGGCTCGGTACGATCCTTAAGCCAAGTCAGCTCTAACAGGAAGTTAGACTGCTTATCGCCCAAGTAGACCAGAGTAAACGAGCCGTCAGCAGCTTCCTTACGGCGTACTTCTTCCAGACCTAAAGCTTCACGATAGAAGGCCATAGAGCGCTCTAAGTTCGTGACATTAATATTGAAGTGTTCAAAGCGTGCGGTAATCTGCATGCGACGTATTCTCCTCAAAAACATTGCCCCCACTTCTACTCAAGGGGCCGGTGTAACTATTTTAGCCTAAAGCGGCATGCAGTCAGAAAAGACGCACCACCGCTATGAGACGGCCGTCACCTGCAACTTGCTGGCGGCCACTGTTTGGCCACCTTGTAGCCTCATTGCCGCCGCTGCTCACACCACTCAGCAGTGGTTTTGCCCAGACTCCATAACAGAGCTCCCCTCTGCGGTCACGTGCTATCCCACCAATTATCACCAAAAGTCAGCCCCCTCTGGTAATGGGGTAGCTGACCACACTAACATCTTTGAGATAACCCTTGCCGAGCGGCACATCTCAAAGGATAGCCAGCTGCTACCAGGTCAAATCTAGAGGGGCATACTGTTGGTAGCTGTTAACTACAGCACACAATAGTCACCTGCGTGCTCAGCGATCCACACCAGCCCTGTGTATTTCGTGCCACTACCTTCCTTTCCCTCCAGCGCCGCACACGGCTGCATGGCAAGCGGCAGTGGCTGCTCCTGCACTCCCGTAAAAAGCTGCCACTTGCTCAACCATGGCTCCTCTTTTAAGGCTGCCACGACAGTCTGAGGCTCTTCCCACATATGCATCGGCACTAAGAGCGAGGCTGGCAGACGCCGTAAAAACTTAGTTGCTCCCGTAAAGTACGAGACTTTCATGCGGGGATCGCAAGGAAACATCACCGCCGTCAGTGGCGCATTAGAGCTCGCCTTTTCCGCAATGAAATCCAGCTCTCGCGCATAAAGCGAGCGGGCAGCCTTGATCTCCGAGGCCGTGCTTTCTTCTTGCCAGTGCCACTCATTGAGGTCACCGGCATGGAAGTACTGCGCCCCATCTAAAGTGAAGAGAAACGAGCCGCCGACATCAGTCGAACCAAAAGCCTCTACCTGCAAATTGGCCTCAGGAAAGCTGACGCTCTCGCCTTTGGCTAAAAAGCTAATTGCGCCCTGCTCCATGTACGGCAAGCACATCTTTTTGCGCGTTCGGCGGATATCTGAAGACAGCACCAGATGCACCGCTGGGATGTCCTTACCCTGTGCTCTTTGTGCTTGCACGTAGTCGTAGATGCGCATGATAAAGGGATTGAAGTGATCCCGATGGAAGTGGCTAGCTAAGAAAAAGCACGGCTTGTCTAAGTGCGTAAACAGCTGCGCTAAGACACCTACCGCCTGCTCATCAGGGCTGCTTACCTGCATGTCTTGATGGATGGCGGGATTAAATACCTCCCGCTCCGTGCCAATAAGCGGCACAATACCTTGCCCATCCGAGCTGCGAGAAGAAGCTTGCCTTTGCTGCCAGCCATCCAAAAAGAAATCACAGACCACATAGGCACTGTCACTCTCAAGTAAGAAGCCACTGTGGTACAAAAACGTAAGACGCCGCACTGCCTTTCCTCTATTCAGTTTTGCTACCGAGACGCTAACCGTCTGTCCCGCTGATTATAGGCCACAGCAGCACCACCTAAAGTGATGATGTTGGCAGCAGCCCAAAAAGCAACACCACGCCACAGCTTGAAGGTGAAACTGGGCTTAGTTCTCCCAAAAGCCCCCCACGGAATGTAGCTTAGGAGCACTCAGAAAATAAGATGCCTAACTTTTAACGCCAAACCGCTATCTTCAGCGATTCTATGCGGTATCAAACAGGGAAGTTATTTACTGACTGTTCCTTAGCTTAGCTTAGCCGCCTCCACGCAAATGTTTTCTTGCAAGCAGGTGGTGGCTGTGGCTCTACTCTCGAGATAATTAGCCATCAGGCACTTGCTGCTGCATCTTTGAGGCTATCTCACCTGTGATGGCACGGCGTGCAAAGACCATACAGTTACGACTGGTGGCAAAGAAAGCACACTTGCTTGCAGCAAAGACACGCAAAAACCAGCCATGCAGCCGTAAGGACGATACAAGCAAGGAAAAGAAGAGAAGAGAAGAGAACAAAAAAGGGCAGAAGGAAAGGAGAAAAGAAGAGAGGAAATGACGAAAGGAAAGCCACAAAAGGCCCAAAAACAAAAAAACCCCTAAAAGGGGCCTTTGTTTCTCGTTGGCAGGAGCGGAAGGACTCGAACCCTCAACCGTCGGTTTTGGAGACCGCTGCTCTACCATTAGAACTACGCTCCTGCAATGGCGCGCATTATGCGCAATTTTGCGCCCGCTGTAAAGCCCCTTGGGCAAAAAAATGTAAAAAATTTGTCAAAAGCCCCTGCGCCGCCCTTGTACCGCCCCTGAGAGAGCCGCTTCCCGTGCCCTCTCCTCTGTATACAACCCCATCTCCAACTTTTTGCAAGCAAAATCACACTTGTTTTGTCCCGCACCACAGCAACTACCACCGTGATTTTCATGCCGTTTTTACTCACATCTCCTCATCGTTAGCTCCCATCTTTAGGCCTAAATCTGACCCTGAAGATAATTGCCAGTGGTCACTGCATGTCTGTATAATGAGTTTTTCAGGAACAGCGCAATATGTTCTTGAAGAACCTTCCGCCTGTTTCCACGCTGTTTTTTGCCGACAGTTCAGGGAAACGCAATGACAAATCCCCTCTTTCAAAAAGACATCATCTCTATCTCTGAGTTCAGCCGTGACCATTTAGAGCTGGTGTTACAAACCGCCCGATCCCTTAAAGCCAACCCACGCAACGATCTGCTGCAAGGCAAATTAATCGGTGTCACTTTCTTCGAGGGCTCGACCCGAACTCGTCTCTCCTTTGAAACCGCTATCCATCGCTTAGGTGGTCAGGTGATTGGCTTTGCTGATGCCGCCAACACCTCCTTAGGCAAAAAGGGCGAAACGCTCGCCGATTCCATCCGCATCATCACCTCATATACCGACGCCTTAGTCATGCGTCACCACATGGAAGGTGCTGCACGCTTAGCTGCCGACCTCTCCCCTGTTCCTGTCATCAATGCTGGTGACGGTGCCAATCAACACCCTTCCCAAACGCTCTTAGATCTCTTCACCATCTACGAGACCCAAGGCCATGTCGATGAAATCAGCATCGCTTTCGTCGGCGACCTCAAGTACGGCCGTACCGTTCACTCGCTGGCCGAAGCTTTAAGTCTCTACCAAAACGTCCGCATCTACCTCGTCTCACCTGAGTCGCTGGCAATGCCTGACTACATCTTAAAGCACTTAACCAAGCACAACGTGAAGTTCTCCGTGCACAAGACCATCGAAGAGGTCATCCCTAAGGTGGATATCCTCTACATGACCCGTGTGCAGAAAGAGCGTTTTGATGAAACTGAGTACCAGAACCTGCGCGCGAAGTTCATCTTAAGCAAGGATATGCTCTCTGAAGCCAAGAGCAACATGAAGATCCTGCACCCACTGCCACGTATCGATGAGATCACCTTGGACGTTGACGACACCCCTCACGCCTACTACTTCCAGCAGGCCGCCAATGGTGTTTATGCCCGCCAAGCTCTGTTAGCTTTAGTCTTAAACAAGGAGATCTAAAATGAGCGAGACCACCAACGACAAGCTCTTGGTTGAGGCTATCGACAACGGTACGGTGATTGATCACATTGCCCCTGGTCAGGCCATGAACATCCTGCGCTTATTCAACTTCTTGGGTAAGCACAACCAAATCACGGTGGGCTTCTATCTGCCATCGGGTCACATGGGTTCTAAGGACATCATCAAGATTAAGGATGTAACCTTCTCCCCATCTGAGACTGAGCAGCTGGCTATCTTAGCCCCTGATGCTACCGTCAACTCCATTAAGGACTACAAGGTTGTCGACAAGTACAACCTGCGTCTGCCAAATGAGATCAAGGGTGCCTTTGAGTGCCCTAACAGCAACTGCATCACCCACGTCGAAAAAGGTGCGCAGCCACGCTTTAAGATCTTTATGGAAGATGGGCACGTCATGATGCGTTGCCACTACTGCGAGCGCGTCTTTGCCCGCAAATTAGTGTTAAAGCACAACAACTTAGGCACCGTTAACCAGCAAGAGCAGTAATCAGCTCACACCTTAAAAGTTACGATGCTAAGCCGCAGCCTCACCAGAGCCTGCGGCTTTGTTGTTTTTGGAGCAATGACAGCAGTATAAACGACATTACTGCACTATAACTCCACGGAAGGACAACCACAGTACGCCTTTGGGAGTTGCCTTGCACCTCAGGATAGCCCTCCCCCTCAATGGTTAGTTATCCTCAGCCTGCTCCCTTACGAGCGATAGCCCACCAGCTCACTTTTGCTCTTACGCGTAGAGTGCTGCGTATTCTTTACAAGGTTGGCCTCAGGGTGGCCTACCGCCAGCACAATCTCAGGACAGTGCTCGGCTGGCAGTTTCAGCGCTTCTTGCAGCTTATACGGGGTAAACGAGGCAATAAAGCAGGAGCCTAAGCCTAAGTCTGTAGCCCGCAGCGCCATCTGCCCCATCGCCAGCGCAAGGTCAAATTGCTTAAAGGACAGGCCGTCGCTGCCTCGCTTCCAGCCCTGCTGCTCACATAAGCAGCCCACAATCAGTACCGGTGCCTCATACCACGAGCGCATGCTATTGAGCTGCTGTAAGCTCTCACCACGCACCACGTAAAAGAAGTACGGCTGCAGATTACAAGCTGATGGCGCAATCTGCCCCGCATGGAGGATCTCATCGAGATCGTCCTCGCTAACCTCTTGAGCGCTAAACCCACGACAGGAATAGCGCACTTCCATATTCGCTAACACAGCCGAGGTCATAGCGCCCCTCCTTCCTTGCTTGGTTGCTCTGGATTGGCTTCTCGTTAGGGAAGTGCCTTTTTAGGAAACACAATAGTAAGTCCATGCGCTTACCCTTGTGGAGAGCCTTCAAGCTCCCCCGCAAGCAGCGCTTAAGGCATTGTACTTCCTCAAAGCCCTCTTAACCGTGACTTGAGGTGGCAATAAGAGACTTTCTCACTTGTGTACGTGCTACCAGTAAGCCTAGCTGCATGCCCGCCTGCATGCCAGCTCAGCGCCTTAGTTTTTGCTTAAGCACACCAAAGTCTCCACATGCTGCGAGTGAGGAAACATATCGAAGCCCTGCACCTTATTAAGCTGCCAACCAGCCTGAAGAAGTGGCGGCAAATCTCGCTTTAGCGCCGTCAGCGCACAAAACACTAAGCTTAACTGACATGGCCCCTTTACCGTGGCCAGCGCCTTAACGGCCGCACCTAAGCCCGCTCGTGATGGGTCGGCAATAATCGCTTTAAGTGGCAGCGCCTCGTGCTTAAGCTGTGTAAGCAAGCGTGGCAGCTCAGTGGCCACATCAGCCACCACAAAGTGAGTATTGCTAAGTCCATTGGCAACAGCATTGGCTTGCGCAGCGGCAATCGACGGAGACACCACCTCCACACCCCACACCTGCGTAAAGTGCGGCGCTAAGCCTAAGGTCATGGTGCCGACACCACAGTACAAGTCCAGAGCCAGGCCACTTACCATACCGTCTGCTGACGCTACAGCACCATCTGCCGCTGTCACAGCGCCCGCCCCTGTACGCTGCGCCGTCTCCAGCTTCTGCTCCTGCTGCACACAGTGCGCAATGGCTGCTTGGTATAGACGCTCACACACCTCGTAATTGACCTGCAAAAATGTAGGCGCCTGCACCTGAAACTTTTGGCCAAGCAACGTCTTAGTAATCCCCTCTGCCCCTACTAAGCTCTTACTTACAGTCATGTGCAGGGCGTTACCACTGCTGTTATTGACACTCAGTACCATGCTCTGCACATGGTGCGTTTGGGCCCAATCGCGCAACGCTTGCTCGATCCTATCTTCTGGCTGCTGCGTTAGCACTAAGCAGCCTAAGATGGCACCGTCATCGCCCTCGCGCCACAGCAAGGCCCGTAGCTGTGGATGTGGCTGTGACATTGTCTGTGCTAAACAGGTGGCTTCAGAATCTGTTGCTGCTTGCGCGGCTGTTGCAGCGCTCGCAGCTGGTGACTCCTGCTTTTTGCCTTTGCTTTTACCCTTACGCGCCACTGGGGGCGATGCAGGCTCTTGATAAGCTGCTAAATGCAAGTCCTGACACAGCTTGAGGAGGCTCTGTGACAACACCCCAAAGCGCTCGGGCTCTAGTGGGCAGGAATCTACAGGTACCACCTCATGCGAGCGCCCTGCATAAAAGCCCAGCGTTAACGCCCCCTGCACGTCAGTGCCAAAGTAGCGCAGCGACTTAAAGCGGCAGGGACGACTGGTGCACGTGACCAGATCATCAATAGCACCTTGCAGCTTACACTCTGGCCCCACCTGCTGCTCAACCTCATGTAAGGCTGATATGATCGCCTGCTGCTTTACGACCAACTGCTGCTCATAGCTGACGTGTTGTAGCTGGCAGCCACCACAGCGGCCATAGAACGCGCACTCATAATGCTCTGGCAAGACATGTTGGGGATCGGCCTTAATAAAGCGCAGCACCTTGCCAGGACAGCGCTTAGAGTTGGGAGTAAAAGGCTCGCCCACCTCAACTTCCAGCACCTCTCCGATCATGGTCTGTGGTAGGTAAATTTCCTTACCCTCAGCCACAGCAATGCCTTCACCATAAGGGGATAAGGCACTAACGGTAACTGTGAGGCGCTGTGGGGTGGATAACGACATAGGACAACTCCTCAACAAAACAATGGGGTAAAGCACAGAGTCTGGTGTATGCTTACATAACAATAAAGCTCGTAAGGCCCTTGCAGCGTTTGCCCGCATCCTGACAGCTGCATTACCATGGCAGCATGATGCTGTTTTAAGGCTTCCCTAAGTTTGCCCTGTTATGATAGCCGCGATCAAAGGTGCCTCTTCCCTCTGCCGCCTGTAGGTACAGGTATGGAGGCTGGGTTTGCGCACTTACATAAACTTATTTTGGTGGAGGTATAACCATGCCTACTAACACTCATTTGCCACGCTTACGCTCTCTTAAAGCCACAGCCTTAGCTGTGGTGGCAGCGACGGCCTTAGTAGCTACTGGTTGCACCAATCCAACCAGTACTGCCGGTAAGGTCTCCTACTTTACAGAGGGTGTGATTACCGACATCGAGTACATCACGATCGACTTAGACAAATATAACACCACCAATACAGCCATTGTTGGCGGTGCGGTTGGTGCGGCGGCTGGCCAGATGATTGGTCATGACACCAAGGGCACCTTAATTGGTGCAGGTATTGGTGCACTGCTGGCTGGTGCTGCGTCCACGTTTATGGATCGCACTACAGATGGTGCCCGTATTACGGTTAACACCAATCAGGGTCTGATTCTGGTGGATCAGCCTTTCTCGTGCAACTACAAGAAGGGCGCTCATGTGCGTCTTATAAACCAGAGCGACAACACGGTGCAGGTGCAGGTTTTAGTGGACGGCCGCTATATCACGGCCGAGAAGAACTCGCCAAAGGAGTGCCCACTCTAATTGCGCTGTACCGCGCTTCAATTATGGCTCCAGTGGCCATGTATCTCAACACCCTCGCCCTTTAAGAGCGAGGCTTTTTATCTCTGGTGACAGGTAAAGCCAAAGGTAGTATGCAGGCACAACAAGCACACTACGGTTCTACCGTTAGAGTGGCAAAAGAAAAGCAGGGAAAAGCTGGCAGGAGATATCAGCGCTCTAGCGCTGGGCGGGTGGTGGTGGCCCATTCCCGACTTGAACGGGAGACCAAGCGATTATGAGTCGCCTGCTCTAACCGACTGAGCTAATGGGCCTTAGGTGCGTGCATTATACCGATTCTCAATACTGTGGTAAATAAGACCTTTGTTTTAAACGGCTTCTGCTCTAGAGGAGGTTCCTCATAGCGACAGTGACTTTGTTGCACTTAAGGCTGTAGTCACTATCTGGCGGGATGGAGGGAGTGAAGGGAGGTTACTACCATTAGTCGATATCGAGGAGCAGGCCAAACTCGTTCACAAGCTCCGCTTCGGTCATTTCCTCAGGGTCTTTTTCTTTCTTTTTGGCATTAGAGCCCTTGGCGTCCTTTGCGCCTTTCTTTATGGCCTTGTCTGACTTATCGTCCTTTTTACCCTTGGTCTTCTTTGGCTTTTCAGCTGTGGCTTCTTCCTCGCTTAGCTCCTGTGACTCAGGCTCTGGCTCAGTTTTTTCGATCTCACCAAAGAGGCCGACCTGTGCCATATCTGGCTCATGGTCTTGAGCAAAGGCCTCTGGCACCACGATAGAATCGAGGGCTTTAGCGGCAGCTACACGCTCTGCTTCCTTATCACGGATCTTAGGCGCGATCTCTGGCTGCAATAAGGACATTGGATCGTCGTTAAACTCTTCTTCCACGAGTTCAGCCTTTTTCTTCTTACCTCTACCTTTTTTCGTGGTGGTAGCGGTCTCATTGCTAACAGCGTCCGCCCCAGCATGATGCTCAGCAGTAGCAGAGGTGGTAGCAGTAGCAGTGTCTAGAGAAACAGCCTGTGCAGTAGCGTTTGCAGTGGCCTCTGACGTGGATTGATCGGCGGTATCAGCTGCCTTTACCGCAGCGGACACGCTCTCAGCTTTAGCCGTCTCTGCGACCACATCAAGAGTTGCTGAAGCGGCAGGCTGTACCTCGGTGGTATTAACCACGCTAGAGGTAGCCGTCTCTGGAGACACAGCTGGCTCAGACGTAATCTCTGCGGTATCTGACGCAGCCTGTTCCGTAGCCGCAGCAGCATTCTCAGTAGTGTCAGCCACCATAGCTTCAGCAGCTACAGACTCTGGCTGAGCAATCTCGGCAGTAGCATCAGAAACCTCTGGGGTAGCGCTCTGCTCATCGTTGGTAGCTGTATCGCTGGAGGTAATCACATCTTGAGTTTCAGCAGACTCAGAATCAATCTCTGTGGTAGCTGGCGCTACTTGATCGGTGATGTCAGTAACATGAGCCACAGCAGCCACGTACTCTGGCTGGGCTGTCTCGGCAGTAGCTACCGAAACCTCAGAGGTAGTGCTCTGCTCATTAGGGGTATCTGCCTCAGTAGATGTAGCTTCCTCTGAAGACACAGCTGGCTCAGACATACTCTCAGCGGTCTCAGGAGCAGCTTGTTCCGTAGCGTCAGTAGACTGTGCCTCAGAAAACACAGACTCTGGCTGAGCAGGCTCTGCGACAGCATCAGACTCCTCTGGAACAACAATCTGCTTATCGGTGGTAACAGTCTCGCTAGAGGTAGTCACCTCTTGAGATTCATCAGACTCAGAATCACTCTCTAAGGTGTCTGACGATGCTTGATCGGTGATGTCAGTAGCATGAGCCTCAGGATCCATAGATTCTGGCTGGACAGGCTCTGCGATATCCTCAGAAGCATCTAAAGCAGCAGTCTGCTTATCGGTGATAGCAGCCTCAGTAGAGGTAGCTTTCTCTGAAGACACAGCTGGCTCAGACGTAATCTCAGAGGACTCCGCAGCAGCTTTCTCAGTAGTGTCAGCCACCATAGCTTCAGCAGCTACAGACCCTAGCTGAGCAATCTCAGCAGTAGCATCAGAAACCTCTGGGGTAGCGCTCTGCTCATCGGTGGTAGCTGTATCGCTGGAGGTAGTCACATCTTGAGCTTCAGCATACTCAGAATCACTCTCTGTGGTAGCTGAAGATGCTTGATCGGTGATATCAGTAGCATGAGCCTCTGTATCCACAGACTCTGGCTTAGCCTGCTCCATAGCATCAGCAGCTGGTGCTTCTGCATCCACGGACTCTGGCTGGGTAATCTCTGCAATAGCTTCAGAAACCTCTGGGGTAACACTCTGCTCACCAGTGGTATCTGCCTCAGTAGTGTCAGCCACCATCGCCTCAGCAGCCACAAACTCTGGCTGGGCAGTCACTGCAATAGCTTCAGAAACCTCTGGGGTAGCACTCTGCTCACCAGTGGTATCTGCCTCAGTAGAGATAGCTGCCTCTGAAGACACAGCTGGCTCTGACGTACTCTCAGAGGTCTCTGGAGTAGCTTGATCCGTAGCCGCTGTAGTCTGTGCCTCAGCTGCCACATACTCTGTATGAGCAGTCTCTGCAGTAGCCTCAGAAACCTCTGAGGTAGTGCTCTGCTCACCAGTGGTATCAGCCTCAGTAGCGATAGCTGCCTCTAAAGACCCAGCTGGCTCAGAAGTACTCTCATTAGCATCTGGAGCAGCGTGCTCCACAACATCAACAGCCGATGCCTCAGAAGCTACATACTCTTGCTGGACTGGCTCTGCGATATCCTCAGACGCATTTGAAGCAGCGGTCTGCTCATTAGTGGTAGCAGTCTCGCTAGAGGTAGTTACCTCTTTAGATTCAGCAGACTCAGAATCACTCTCTGTGGTAGCTGACGCTACTTGATCGGTGATGTCAGTAACATGAGCCGCAGCAGCCACGGACTCTGGCTGAGCAGTCTCTGCAATAGCCTCAGAAACCTCTGGGGTAATGCTCTGCCCATCGTTGGAAACAGCCTCTGTAACAGCCACCTCTGAAGACACGGCAGTAGACTCAGCTGCCTCTGGTGACATACTCTGCTTATCAGCAGTAGCAGCTTCAGTAGCTGTAGCAACCTCGGCCGCAATTGCCTCAGACGCTGCTACCTCCTGAGTTGTTGCCTGCTCCTTACTAACTGCCTCCTCCTTTGCCTTCCCCCTCACCACCGGCGCCGTTAACAGTGCCCGCTTGTGCTGGTACTTCTCATCACCCTGTACCTGCAACTTGTGAAAACTATCCATAAACCGGTCATCTTTGAGATCATCCAGCTTCAGGTTCTTAACCTTCGTTAACAGCGAGATCAGATTACCATCCACCTGATCCTCTTGCTGCCGTAGCATAATCATCTGATGCTCAGATACAAGCGTATCCAGCGCCGCATTAATAAGCTGCGCTAACTCCTCACGCCGTACACTAACATCAGGCTCCTCAAAAATATTCAGCGTCCGGTAGTATGGCTCTCTTGATAGCACTGTAAACAGCGGCTCAAATACCGTACCGCGATACTCCTCAATGAGATCGGCACAGTTGGTACCACCGTGTCTTCTCCGCGCCTTTATAAAATGCAAAACCCGCTCTATACACGGGTACTCACGCATAAAAAAGTCATGCGCAAAAAACAAAAAGTCATCAAGCCGCAGCTCTTCATACTGCTCCGTCACTATGCCTGGCTGTTGCAGGATAAACTGAAGGAGCCTGTACTCCGCCCTTTGGATATCCTCCTTGAAAAATTCATAGCCCACTACCGTCGTGTAGTGCTCGAGCTCTTCAGCCGTCAGCGGGCTACTTGCCAGCTTAATAGCCTCAATCTCTTCGCCTACCACCACCGAGCCAATCACATCTGGCGTCTGCAGTACGACCTTGCCCTCACGGAGCGCAGGCACAGTACCGCTGGCGCTGCCAGGGCCACGCCCACCAACGTAATACTCACCAGCACTGTCATCTCCATCGCCCAAGCTATCGTGACGCGACATCGGTGAGCCGTCAGGCCCTAACTGCATATAGTCAGCACCTGGCGTGTTCTGCCTCCGTGCCTGCATCTCAAAGTTGGCTCGCTCTTGCAGCTGCTCGAGACTAATCTCACCACCTGCCGCTGGAACATTTACCACTGTTGTGCTGGCTATGGGATTCCCCCGTTGTGGCCCATTGCCCATGCGCTGGGCCCCAGCCTGCTGCTGGGGTGCACTCTGGCGCTGTTGCTGCTGCATTTGCTGCTGCATCTGCTGTGGCATCTGTTGCTGCTGCATCTGCTGTGGCATCTGTTGCTGCTGCATAAAAGGCTGGCTCTGTGGGTTCATGCCTGCGTTCATGCCCATGCCACCTTGACGGTACGACTGACCCTGCTGCATGTACTGCTGACCTTGTGCAGACATACCCCCCTGCTGATACATTTGCCCCTGTGGCCCCATGTAAGGCTGAGGCTGCTGTTGCTGGTAGTACCCCTGTGGCGCGCCATAGCCATTGCCCCCCCTTTGTGGGAAGCCCTGTTGCCCGCCGTAGGCTTGCTGTCCCACATAAGGCTGCTGCCCATATGGCTGCCCACCGTAGTAGCCTTGCTGGCCTTGGTGTGGTTGCTGTCCATACATCTGGCTACCATAGTAACCTTGCTGGCCTTGGTATGACTGCTGGCCTTGATATGGTTGCTGGTACTGCTGTGGCGTACCCTGCATGCCATTATTCATGGCTCCTTGTCCCTGCATACGCGCCATCTGCGCCTGATTGCTCTCTTGTGCTTGCGCCATATAAGGTGCTCCCTGCGCCATATGCGGCGTTATCTGTGACTGCTGCTGTGGCTGATGCATCTGCTGCTCAGCCATGATTGGTGCCATGAGTGGCGTCATCTCAGGTGCGGCTTGGCCATTTTGTGCCAGCACCTGTTGTTGCTGAATTTGGGCAGGCGTCGGAGCTTGCGCATTAACCACATGCGTCGCTCTCTCTACCACCGTCGCAAAAACGGAGATATCGCCCTCACTATTGGTCGTAAAGTACCCCTTACCCAGTGCCGAGCCATTCATGCCCTCTTGCAACGTACTGTTAAATTGCTGCTCCCATTGCGCATCCTGCTGCTCATAGGCGCCGCCCTGACTTTGGCCATGGCCATAACCGTCACGCCGCCCATAACCTTGATACGAGCCACGATTGTAGTTTTGGCCAGCGCCATAATTCTGCCCATAGCCATTATTCTGGCCACGGTTGTAGTTTTGCTTATGGCCATAGCCAGCGTTGCGGCCGTAGTTTTGGTTACGGTTGTCATTACGGTAGCCACCATAGCCATGGTTGCCATGGTTATAGCCGTTTTGCTGCTGGTCAAGGCGCGAGCCCTTATAGCCACCACGCGGCATCTGCGGCGCCAGATCCGGAGGAATCACCTCATCGGCCTCGTAGACCGGATCCTCGCTCATAGCTGGCGGCCTCAAGTTCTGCACCTGCTGTCCTTGGCCTGAGCTCTGTCTTTGGCCTTGGCCCTGTGGCTGTGGTAGTTGCTGCGGCAATTGCTGTTGCTGCTGCACGGGACGGCCATTAAAACCAAAGCCCTGACTGTGAGAAAGCGCATTCCCACCGTCAAAGGGCGCCTGCCCTGCCTGCTGCTGTTGTTGCGGCTGCTGCGAGAACTGGTTACGCCCATTGCCATTGCTTTGACTATGGCCATAGCGATCGCGCTTACCCCACTCCTGCCCCATAAACTCAGGATCAGCTGTTTCTTTTTCCAGCTTCTCCGCAATCAAATCCATGGAGACGTTGCCATAAAGTCCCAAGAGCTCAAAAATGTTGTGCTTCACCATTGGCACGTGATCTAATGCCTTGGCCGCACGCACCACATTGGTCACAAAGCGGGTTCTTTGGTCAGGCATAGTCAGATCGCTATTTAACGCATAGTGCGCAATCAAGCTCTCTTCAAAGGTGAAGGTCTCTTCTTCAAGGAGGCGATTTAAAGCCGCTAGGCCCCCATCACGCACCAGCGTGTCAGGGTCATGGCTCGGCGGCATGGTCATAAAACGCACGCTCTTGTTATCCTGTAACACCGGAGCCACCGTCTTTAAGGCACGCCAAGAGGCCCTCATTCCGGCCTCATCGCCGTCAAAGCAGCACACCACGTCATCGGTGTAACGAAAGAGCAAGTTGATGTGATCAGCCGTTAGCGCCGTACCCAAGGTCGCCACTACCGCAGGAAAGCCCGCCTCACGCAAAGAAATCACGTCCATGTAGCCCTCGACCACCAAGATGCTCTTAGGCTTATTGCGCGTCGCCTGCAGACACTCGTACAGGCCAAAGACCTCACGTCTTTTCTTAAAGATCATGCTCTCTGGCGAGTTGAGGTACTTTGGCCCCTCGACAGCATCATCGAGCTTACGGGCACCAAAGGCAATCACCCGTCCGCGCGTGTCGCGAATCGGGAATATGACGCGGTTGCGGAAAAAAGGGAAGTTGTAGGTGCCACGCTCGTTCTCCTTGACGCGCATGATACCTAAGTCAAGAGCCAGCTGACGGTCAAAGTCGTTTGGGCACAGATCCTTTAAATAGTCGTTACTATCCGGAGCATAGCCTAAGCGGGCTTCTGCAATAGCCGTCTGCGACAGTTGACGTACATTGCTAAAGTAGTCGCTCGCAGCCTGATTCTTTGGCAGCTGCTCGACAAAAAAACGCGTAGCACGCTCCATAAAGGAGTAGTAATGGCGCGACTTCTCCGCACGGCGCTGCGCCTCAGGCGTTAAGGCGCCATACACCACATCAAGACCGGCAAAGCGCGCCAGCTCTTCCACCGCCTCCACAAAGTCAACGTGCTTGTATAGCTCAATAAAATCGATGGCACTACCATGGGCGTTGCAGCCAAAGCAGTGAAAATTCTGGCGGCTTGGGCTTACCACCAGCGATGGTGACTTGTCGTTGTGAAAAGGGCATTTGCCAGTGTAGTTTTGCCCCGAGCGGGTCAGCGTCACATACTGCCGCACCAGCTGCACGATGTCCACGCGTGGCATCAGCTGCTGCCGAATAAAATCTTTGGAGATATATGGCATATGGACTCCGTTATCTCGGTCATCACTACATACCGCAGATGCGATGCCAGTGATTTCAGCTGAGCCTTGAATAAGGCTAGGGACAACAAGCTTAAGCCATGGCCAGAGCGCCCTGTTGGCCCCTGAGATGGGCCTTTTGTGCCCTAATAGGCTCTTATGGGGCTTAGGGATCTTTGGCCGTGGTTGGGGCGCTTTAGGGGCTGCATCTTGACGCTGACAGCTTTCCTCACGCTTTTTGCGGAGCATTACTCCTTGATGGCGCTTGCCCTTATTTTAGCTTTTGCTGAGGCCACTCCTCTCTTTTTTTCCCCTTACAGCTTTTTATCTCCATCTCTTGAGATATTGGCCCAAAACCATGACAATAGACTTGGCTCCAAGTTGTAATCATCCCTTGTCCCTTGCGGCCACTATCACTTTGTCCTTTTCTGAGGAAAACCATGGCTACCTACTGCATTGGAGACATCCACGCCTGCCACGACGAATTCGTCAAACTGCTCAGTCTCATCGGCTTTAACGAAAAATCCGACGAGCTCATCCTCACTGGTGACCTTATCGGCCGTGGCCCAATGCCTGTGGAAACGATGCAGGAGATCTTTAAGCTAGGCTCCGCAGTCACCTCCGTCTTAGGCAACCACGACCTCAACTTCCTCGCCGTCTACTACGACATCAACAAGCCACGCCCAAAGGACAACCTCGAGGTAATCCTGCAAAGCAAGCTGTGCGATCAAATCGTCGAGTACTTCCTGCAACGACCACTGCTTTACCTGCACGAGAGCAAGAACCTTGTGGTCACGCACGCGGGCATCTATCCCCTCTGGGATATTAAGCAGGCCAAAAAGGAAGCCAAAGAAGCGTGTAAGGCCTTACGTGATCCCTATCGCCGTCGGGTATTGCTGCGCAATATGTACAACGACCAGCCTGACCACTACAACCCAAGCGATGAGGGCTTAACACGCTGGCGCTTTGCCTTTAACGCCTTTACGCGCATGCGTTTGGTCTATGCCGACAGCACCCTTGACTACAAGAACAGTGCTGTCAACCCTGACTTAGTCGCTAAAGACGGCCTCACCCCATGGTTTAAGTTGGCCCAGCCTACCATTTACAAGAAGCGCCACTATAAGGTGGTCTTTGGTCACTGGGCTGCGTTAAACGCCAAGTGCGACGAGATAGACATTAGAGCCCTGGACACAGGCTGCGTCTGGGGCGACCGCTTAAGCGCTTGGCGTATGGAGGACGATAAGTTCTTCTCCGTGAAGTCATTAGGCTACGCACAGATCTAAGCACATCAAGGCTCAACACCACCCACTGTGGTGTATCCCTCACTGTGGTGTCTAACCCACCACTGTGGTGTCCACCCACTACGGTAGTGTCCTCGCCCTGTTGAGAGTTAAAGGCGGCAGCCCTAAAACTACCTAAAAGTACAGGGCTACCGCCTAAAACATCGCAGGGACTCCTGAGACATCTCAGGTTGATCCTATATCCGCCCCTTCTGGTGCAGCGCTTAAGCCTCTGCAGGAACCTCTGCAGGAGCCTCTGCGCTGCTCGTGCCAGCCTCCGCTATGTCAGCTGTAGCCACAGAGACGCTGGCATTAGCCCCGCTCTCCTGCCCTGCCTCCTCTACTGGGCGCATTTCCTTTTTCCGTCTAAAGGTCGAGAAGCGATAGCACAACCCCTGTGGTAAGTGCTCCCGATCAAGCACCTCACCTGTACGTGGATCCTGCACAATAGCTTCATCTAAAGGCGGAATCTCTTGGGCAAACCCCTCAGGCTGCGGCGCAGCGCAGAAGAAAAAGGTATCACGTCCCGCGCACTGCTGAGGCATACACTCCCAGCGCCAGTTCTTACGCTCCACCTCAGGGAAGAAGGTATCAGCATGAGGAAAGCGCGCCCACAGCTGCGTCACCTGCAGCGTATTGGCGTAGTTAAGCGCCTCGGCAAAAAGCTGCGCCCCGCCAATGATCGACACCGTATGGTAGTAATGCACGCGGCAACGCTCCTCGCAGCGCACCTCTGCCCATGGGCGGGCGGTCTTAGCCCGCTCAATGGCAAGGGGCAGACTGCTGACCACCTCGATATTGGCAAAGCGATCTTTAAGCGTAAAGTCCGAGCTCACCACAATGTTACGGCGGTGTGGCAGCGCCTTACCAATAGACTCAAGAGTCTTACGCCCCATAATCACGCACGAGCGTAGGGTCAGCTCCTTAAAGTGCGAGAGGTCATCTGGCACATACCACGGCATAGTGCCGCGCTCGCCAATGGCACGATCAAGGCCGCAGGCCACAACCAACTGGACATCAATCTTGTGGCCTGGCACCAACAGCACCGGCACTGTAGTTGGCTTAGCAGTGGAGCTATTGTCAGTAGTCTCAGTGGTCTGCGTCACAGTAATTCCTCACAAATACAAAGCCGTTGGTCACCCCAGCGCACCGACAAAAGCGCGCCCAAAACACGCAAAGTGTCCACCCTCTCTTTTTAAGCTTCCCCTACCCTGCTCATTGATGCGCATATATGTGCCTGAAGAGGGGCATCAAGACATCATCAAGGGAAGTGTAAAAGCGGGTTAGCACTTATGGTTATAACCACGCGGAGCTACGCACTTTACTGCACTTAATGTCGCTTCTGCTTACAACACAGCAGGCACTAACGGTACTGTACAGTAGTGGTAGTGGTAGCGTGAACGGTAGCGGTAGTAGTAGTAGTAGTAGTAGTGGTGTGGTAGTGGTGGTAATGGTTGAAGCGATAGCAGTAACGTAAAAGGAAACTTTCAGCTACTTCTGGTAGACGATCTCGACGCCCTCTTCCTCGGTGGTAAAGAAGTCGTCATCATCGTCAAAGTCGCCCTTAACCTTGGCACCATTCACAGGATCCTTAAGATCCTTAGCTCCCTCAGTCCAGACAAACTTATCAGCCTGCTGCGCCGCCGCGTCAACAGCGGCTTCTTGCTCTTGAGCCTTAACGCTATCGACCAGCTCTTGCAACGCGTAGGTCAGCTCATTGGTGTGCTGCTTTTGTAAAGCCGAGATGATAAAGGTGCGCTCAGGCTTAGTCTCAAGACCAGCAGCAATCTTCTCTAAGAGCTCTTTAGCCTCGTCCTCACCACCTGGGAGCAGGTCGACCTTATTGAGCACCAGCCAACGAGGCTTCTCATAGAGGTCGTGGGCGTACTCTTTAAGCTCCTTTTCAATGACCTGAGCATTAGTCACTGGATCAGAGCTATCCACAGGCAGAGCATCGACTAAATGTAAAAGCACACGGCAGCGCTCTAAGTGGCGTAAGAATCTGTGGCCTAAGCCTGCGCCTTGAGCCGCCCCCTCGATTAAACCAGGGACGTCAGCAATCACAAAGCTCTCGCCCTCGCCGGTTTTGACCACACCTAAGTTTGGCACTAAGGTCGTAAATGGGTAGTCTGCGACCTTTGGACGCGCAGCAGAGACCGAGCGAATAAAGGTGGACTTACCGGCATTAGGCAGACCTAAGAGACCGACATCAGCCACCAACAAAAGCTCCAGCTCTAAGATACGGCGCTCACCTGGGGTGCCATTGGTCTTTTGCCGTGGAGCGCGATTGGTCGAGCTCTTAAAGTGGGTGTTACCAAAGCCATGACGGCCGCCCTTAGCGACGCGTAAGAGGTCACCCTCTTTACGCAAATCACCCAAGACCTCACCAGTCTCTTTATCGGTAATACGGGTACCTACTGGCACCTTGAGGATGATATCAGCGCCCTTAGCGCCGGTGCAATCGGCAGACATGCCGTTTTGGCCGCGCTCGGCCTTATAAAACTTGGTGAACTTATAGTCCACGAGGGTATTTAAGTTGGTATCGGCCAGCATAAAGACGCTGCCGCCGTCACCACCATCACCGCCGTCTGGGCCACCCTTAGGGATGTACTTCTCGCGGCGGAAGCTCACCACACCATTGCCACCATCGCCCGCCTCGACGCGGATAGTAGCCTCATCGACGAACTTCATCTTTACCACCTCACAATGATCGGCAGTCGCGCTCAGATGAGGCTCATGCCTTGTGCCATGCGTTACGTGTGCTGCAATCTCTGCATCGCTAGACAAACAAAAGGCCCGCGTCCCCTACCATCTGTGGCGATAGGTGATGCAGGCCTAATGTGGTGTTTGCGTCGGCAGAGTACTACCTACGCTGCTAAGTTACCGCTGATAGCGGCAAACTTATTATGCAGCGTCGTCAGCAATGATCTGCACGAACTTGCGGCCCTTAGGACCACGAGTCACAAACGAAACCTTGCCAGTCTTCTTGGCAAACAGAGTGTCATCCTTGCCAATACCGACATTTGCGCCTGGGTGGAAGTGGGTACCACGCTGACGCACGATAATGCTACCAGCGGTTACTAACTCACCAGCATAACGCTTTACACCAAGACGTTGGGCCTGAGAATCGCGACCGTTACGAACGGAACCGCCGGCTTTCTTGTGTGCCATGGATCCTTATCTCCTAACCGGTAATACCGGTGATCTCTAATTCGGTGAACCACTGACGGTGGCCAGTAACCTTCTGATGGTGCTTACGACGACGGAACTTCACGATCTTGATCTTCTCGCCGGCGACCTCACCTAACACCTTAGCGCTGACCTTAGCGCCCTCGATGTAAGGAGCACCAACCTTAACGTTGGAGCCATCAGAGATTAAGAGAACCTTATCTAACTCAACAGTGCTGTCTTTTTCGGCCTTGAGGAGCTCAACGCGAAGCTTCTCACCCTCGGAGACCTTGTGCTGCTTGCCACCGCAAAAAATAACTGCGTACATGCTCAAACTCCGTTTGAACGCAGGAGTTTGCGCTCCCGCTCAAATCAAATCATTCTCGCCTACAAGGCACATCCGAACGTAAAGCTAGTAGATGACAGATCTGAGCGAAACACTCGCATCCGAGGCTTAACGCCGATCGTTCAAATTAAGCCGTCTTATCCGCGCCGCGTTGTTGATGTCCACAGGGACACATCCTAGAGATGTCTAGGGGGCACCGCCACAGTCTGCGCTGTGGGCAATGTGTGGATAAGGAGCTTGCAGAGACGTGATAACCACAGGCCAGCAATCGGCCGTCTGCAACAATTCTAGTCTTTCGACTACAAGCTTGACTCGCAGGGAATCAACACCTTTTCTAGGCTAATAGTGAGCGCATATCTTACACACTCAGTGTTTGAAAAGCAAACAAACGTCACTTTCAAAACCGCGAAATTATACCACAAAAGCAGAGTGCAAACTTGATTTTTGTCAGAGTCAGCTGAGGCAGGGATAAATAAGCTCTGCTCAGCGTTTGGTGTCTAAGCCACCACCACACCCTGCCCATACACGCGAACTTAAGCCCACCATGGCTTTATGGTGCTCTTGGTGAGCGTCAACACCCTTTGAAGCTCTGGGGCGCGGAATAGAACATGGATGGTTCTTGGTGGCTCTAGGGTATCTTGGAATGTGGCCACCTATAGCCTACCTCATCAGAGGTCAGGACTGCCTTGGGACGCATTTGAGCAGGAGCATTGGTGCCTGTGCAGAGAAGCTCATCAGGGTGTCATACAGGCTTTCAGAAAATTTGTCAGACAGGGTGTCTGGACGCGCCTTTTGTATAAAGATTACTCAAAGTATCACCCTCTATAACAGGCAGCCTTACCTCCCCATATGTGTAGTGAGGAACATGGTATAACGCGCGATAAAACGTTCTATCTTGAGGCAAGCTTGAGAAGCTCCTAAACCTACCACAGAGAGGGTTACAACTTTAGGTAAAGAAAATTATCAACTTGAGGAACCCTAGAGTTGTCGCTGAAGGTGGAGGTGGTGGTGGTGGTGGCTGCGCCTTGATGGCACCTACTCCTCAAGAGTGCGTTGTGCTCTGGGCTAGTTTGTCTGGGCTTGACATGGCAAGGTCAGTCAGGACTGGGCCCCTTGCACCATAAAGCCACAGCCTGCCCATGTCCAGCACTAAGCAGCTTCCCTCTGTTCTGTGCCGCCGCCTTTTTACCTTTGCCCCAAGCCTGCTTGCTGCGCATTTTTCTCCCTCGCCTGCTTCCTCCCCCAGCACTCCCGCCATTTGCTCCCATCAATGATGATAAAATAGCCTCTGCTTTTGGCTACCCTTACCACAAAAAGGAAACCACAGCACTCCGCCGCGACGCCTCCTGTCGCAGCAGGTAGCGCCCCTAAAACATTATCGCCACCAGCGCCACTACCGCTACTTCCAACACTGACGACACTGCCCTCCTTAAACTTCCGGAGAACAGTGCCATCTCTCCTGTAAGCGGCGCCTCTCTGTGTTCGATGACACGTAGCCCCGCTCAAATTTAGGCTACCACTGTCGGCAGCTCTTACAGCTAATCCTGCGGTACGCGATTAGGGCCGCCCCCACTCTTGCGCTTTTTTGTAGGAAACTCTCTTATGGCGTCGCACAGCATTTCGCCCAGCGCTCTGGAGCCAAACGCTCCTCTTACCTCCGCCGCTGCGAGCACGACGGCTACACTGCTCACCTCTAGCATGAGCAAGGTCGAGCAGCTGCTTATGGAGACCTACACCCAACACTCTTTAGAGACGCAGGTTAACGCCCTGTGCATGCACGTGATTGAAGCAGGTGGCAAGCGCATGCGTCCACGTCTCGTGCTCTTAAGTGCCTTAGCCTTACCGCATTTTGATGTGGCGCAAGATCTCGACAACATCTGTCACATCGCTGCTGCCATTGAGCTTTTACATACCGCCACCTTAGTGCACGATGACGTCATTGATAAGGCCCCCCTGCGCCGTGGTAAACCCACCTTAAACGAGACAGCTGGCAACCATGCCGCTGTCTTAGCAGGCGATTATCTCTTTACCCGTTGCTTTAATCTTTTGCAGCGCCCACGTAACTTCGACGTGATCGAGGAACTTAACCGCACTTTAAGTCAGCTGGTCGTAGGCGAGCTCTATCAGTTAGAGCACGAGGGTGATGTCAACCTCTCCTTAGACGTCTACTATGAGACTATCTACCATAAGACCGGTGTGCTCTTTGAGCTGGCAGCATCGGCCCCTGCGCTTATTGTGGAGGGCATGGAGCAGTATCAAGCGCCCTTAAAAGAGTTTGGCCGTCAACTGGGCATCTCCTTCCAGATTAAGGACGACATGCTTGACTACTCAGCTGACAGCAGCACCTTAGGCAAGGATGCAGGTACCGACTTAAACGACCAGCGTATCACCCTCCCTGTGCTCATGGCCTTAAAGGCCTACGAGAGAGATGCACACAAGCAAGAGCAGCTTTTAGCTGCTATTAAGACGGCAGACTTAGAGGCCGTCCGTGCTGCCATTGCCGAGACACATGCTCTTGAGCAGTGTGAGAGGCAAGCGCAGCAAGCTTGCGCTGCTGCTATTTCCGCCTTAGAGGTCTTCCCCCCAAGTGCGGCCAAGGACGAGCTCATTGCCCTGTGCCATAAAGCAGTTAACCGCTCGCACTAAGGAACAGTCAGTAAATAACTTCCCTAATTGATACCGCATAGAATCGAGAAAGATAGCAGTTTGGCGTTAACAAGTTAGGTATCTTATTTTCTGACTGTTCCTAACCGCGCCCGCGCACCGCACTGTCCCCTCCCTTACCAGCTTGGCGCCGCCACACGAGGCGCCTCTCCTCACCTCTACCGCCTCCCCCACGCCACTCCCCATTACCTTGCACGCCCTACGTCCACGCAAGCCGCTATGCCGTCATAATTTAGGTTTCACGTGAAAAAAAAAA
>JAHLFE010000043.1 GCA_018884035.1 Candidatus Anaerobiospirillum pullicola | reverse complement strand
GCCCGTAGTGATCCGCAATCTACATCAGAAGATCAGATAGCGGCTCGCTACTAGAAAAAAGCAGTGTTAACACTGTGTAAAAGCAGAGTTAGCACTGTGAAACCGCAGACGGAAGTCTGCGGTAGTTCATCTTTATGAAGGTATTCTGCTAACGCCATGCTCGCCGCCGAGCACAGGCTGCTAAAGCTTAGTGCTCTTGGCCTGGCTGACCATAGTAAGCGTGAGCACCGTGCTTTCTTAAGTAGTGCTTATCCAGCAGTGTCTGCTGCATTGGCTTTAAGTAACCTTGCTTTAAGACAAAAGCGTGGAAGGCCATGTAGGCGACTTCTTCTAAGACCACGGCGTTGTACACCGCGTTGTCTGGGGACTTGCCCCAAGTGAATGGGCCATGCGAGTGCACTAAGACTGCTGGCACATCCTTAAACTCGATGCCACGGCTCTGAAAGGTCTCGATAATGACCTTACCGGTCTCAGCCTCATACTCGCCATTGATCTCGGCATCAGTCATTAAGCGAGTGCAAGGGATAGCACCGTAGAAGTAGTCAGCACCGGTGGTGCCTAAAGCAGGGATGTCCATGCCTGCTTGCGCCCAAGAGGTCGCATTACGCGAGTGGGTGTGCACCACACCGTTAATGTCCTTGCACGCACGATAGAGCTCTAAGTGCGTTGGGGTGTCAGTAGATGGGTTGAGCTTGCCCTCGACCTTTTTGCCCGTCTCTAAGTCGATGACCACCATGTCCTCAGGCTTCATGGTCTCGTAGTCGACGCCAGAAGGCTTAATCACCACTAAGCCTTGGTCACGGTCGATACCGGAGACGTTGCCCCAAGTAAAAGTCACTAAACCGTGCTTTGGCAGGTCTAAATTAGCGCGCCAGACTTTCTCTTTTAACTCTTCCAGCATGAGACAACCTCGCAAAATCCATCCACCACAGAAACCTCTGTCTTCAGCAGGTTTTCTGATGGCTGTTATTATAGGACGAAATTACCGTAAACGTTTACGGAAGAGAGAAAGAAATTTGTTTTTGTGAGCTACTTCGCGTTCGCAACTTGCGATTATGGTGTGGGGCTGAATTAGAGCGTGTTCCGTAGGGGATTTACTGGTAGGTAGTGCAAGGAGTGCAGGGTAGTGTGGGCTGGGCCTTACTCATAGGTCTCATAGGTGCGGGCACTTGATGGGGTGTAAGCATAGCCTCGAACCTAAGAGCTAACAGCTCAACTCAGAGCAGCAACAATGCATCACCTCAGGATGATGAGGATGTATCAAACCAGCTTGTAAGCGCTCTAGCAGCCGTGCACAGCACTAAGCCTCAAAAGGCAGGGGCGCACACCAAGGGATCCATCAAGCCATGGTGATGTTAAGTTCGTAGTAATAGGGGGTAATGGGACTTGACGCCAGCTACACCGAAGAGCAGCTACTAAGAGTAGTTGTGCGATGGGAGCGGAGTCTGTTCTTGGTACCAGCTACGGGCAAACGCAGGACTTAAGGCGCTGCTGCGCACAGAGGTGAGAGGCGTCTTTTGCGTGCTGGGCTAATGGCCCTGATCACGGCTATAGCGGCCAGATACGATGTGCTCGTTTTTAAAGTTGTGCTGCGTCTCAGTGGTCAAAACGCCGCCCTCATTACGAAAGGTGCCAGTGTTAAGCAGCAGTGAGCCTTGGCTTAAGCGCACAGTACCGGTCTTTTTAATGGCAAAGACGCCGTCGTTGAGGACACGCGCACTGTTTTGCATCAGGCTCTTACCACCCACCTCAATCGTGTGGTGATTGAGGATTTGGCTGCTCTGGCTTAAGTCAAAGTAGCTCTCGGGATGCATGCGCAGTGGCGCCTCATTTTGCAAAATGGCACCATCAGCAAGGGAGAGGGTACCAGTGAACTGAAAGCCACGATTATTGGTGAGATAGGACTGTCCTTGCAGGGCAAAGACGCAATCGGGTTCGCTCTGTAAGCGGCCGATGTTGTTCATGTTGGCCTTTTGCCCGAGGATCAAGCGCGAGCCCTGCTGTAAGGAGATGATGCCACCGTTAGTAAAGGCGGTAGTGCCCGCGATCATGGCGGTAGCCTGTTCTAAGACAAGGCGTCCGGTGCTACGAAAAGTGCCTTGTCCGCCAATGTGCATGGTACTGCCCTCCTCGAGCAAGAGGCGGCCAATATTGCGGATGTCGTTATTGCCGGTGGCCAGAATCTGGGCACCATTGAGTGCAGAGATCAGGCCCTGACAGGTAAAGGTGGCCTCATTGAGCACCAAGGTAGCAAAGGCACCAATCTCTAATTGCCCGCGTACTGTGAGCTCACCACCTTTTTGTAAAGTGATGCTGCTCTGTGACATCATGGTGGCACTGCGACCGGCTTTGATAAAGAGCTTACCGTCGATCACGATGTTGCCAGTGATTTGGTTATTGCCCTGTAACTCAAAGCACTGGTTAGAGGCGATATAGGTGGGGATGCTCTGGTTGGCATGCAGGGGAATACATTGCGTCGCTGGTTTGACCTCTTGGGCAAAGCCACGTTCTCCGACTACAATCTCTGCTGCGACAGTAGTGAGCAAAGAGAAGTTAAGTCCCATGCATAAGCACAATCCCAGCGCTAGCTGAGAGCACAAGTGTGAGCGGCACAGGTACGAGCAGCAGGTAGTGATAAGTTGCAGGATCAGGGGCATAAGCGCACGGTAAGAAGCAGCTGCTGTAGTGCAGTAGCTGGTATTGAGGGTGGAGGCTGTTAGTAGAGGGATAGTAGAGGGAGCTTATTGGTGTTAGGGGGAAGCTTCCCGCCGTTGTTGCCATTATCGCGACTTTGTGGGCAAAAAGCGACAGGATCAGCAGCGTATTGTGAACAAGGACAGAGGCAACATCTGCCGAGCTGTTTGGTCGCATGCCACCTTGGAGTAACAACTGCCCTAAGCGTCTTTTTGCCGTGGTAACAGCCATTTTGCTCAAGCTCTCTGTGGTAATTTGCCTTACCAGAGGCGTAAACAGGGCATAAACCATGATGACAGTTGCTGCCATTTACCTCTAAGTCAGTTTGAAGCCTAAGGACACAGTGGTTAGCAGCGTCCGCCCCTCAGCGCGCAGCTGGCTATAGTGGTAAGCCCTGATGCAGGCCAGCTCACGGTAACCGTAATTGGTGCTGCTTTAGGGGCTTGTGCATGCGCAGCAAACAGAGTAGACTCAAACACAACACAGCAGCACCTTGATATGACATGACATGACAAGCCAAGCCATGGCTTGCCCTGCCCAGAACAAGGGGCGCTCCTCTGTGTTTGGTGGAAAGAGCACCAACACTACTCCAAGGTTGGTCACGCCACACGCCATCACATGGGTTCCCATGCTTGTTTGCAAGGGCACTGCTGCTTGGTGCAGCCACCAAGGAACGACTGACTTAAGAGATGACGGCCTTTAGGTGAATCATGGTGCACCGTTCTAAGGTAGGCTTGGACTCACCTGCACCATTTATCTCGAGGTGTGTTTTTACCATTGCTCATCCAAAGTGCCGTCATTTATTAGATCACTCATTCCCAAACTCAGAGTAGAGCCGCAAAGCTACTAAGCGCTGCGCTGCTTTTACCACCACCACTACCACGGCTCTTACCATTACCGTAATAGCGCCGCTACTCCCAATGAGCTTGCAGTCTGCCCGCAGCACAGGCCAGACTACAACAGCCTCTTTTTCCCGTAACCTTTAAGCGATTAGTTCCTCAGACTCATGAAAAGCACTGGCGACAACCTCTCAGCTCTCAAAGAGCTGGGCGATAGCATGATGCAGCACATGGACTGCGACGAGTTCTTTCGGCAGTTTATGCGCATCTTCAAGACAGCTGAGTCCAACATTACTCTGGCTCTTAACAATGGAGCAGCCTCTGCTCTTGCTTCCTCCTTTTACGATGCCACCACTATGGTGCGCCCCGATGTCGCCATTGGCAATCGCGTCTATTTCCGCTTCCTCAAGAGCGATGAGGATGTACGCTCGAGCCTCGATGCCGTCATCGCGCTGCCAGAGTTTCAGCGCCAGAAATCGAAATTTAAGCTGGCTATTTGCTGTGGCCCAACCTTACTTGCGGTCTACAATGTCAGAACGCAAGAGACAAATAGCATTGCGCTCAGTGACTTAGCCGAGAATTACTCTACTTTCCTCGAAATCACCGGCCAGCAAGCAGTAGCCATCGACGCTAACACTGCTGCTGATGTTAAGGCCTGCCAGCAAATTACCCGTTTGCTGGATACTCTCGCCCGTCACAATCACATCGAGCAAGACCACACCCACAGCATTAACGAATTCATTCGCCGCGTGCTCTTCTGTCTCTTTGCTGAGGATACGCAGATCTTTGCGCCGCAGCAGTTCACCAATGCCTTTGCGCTCTTGGTTGACAAGCAAGGTGACGGTGCGGAGAGCTTCTTTACCAACCTCTTTACGGTGCTAAACACCAAGGAGAGCGAGAGAAAAGCTATCGGGCCTTTACCAAAAGAGCTCCTTGCCTTCCCTTACGTTAACGGCGGTCTGTTTGCTGATAAGGTTGAAATCCCAAAGTTCGATGTCAGCACCCGCGCCCAACTGCTAGACTGCGGTAGCTTAAAGTGGAGTGAGATCTCTCCAGCCATCTTTGGCGCCATGTTCCAAAACGCACTGGATGCAGACTTACGCCATCAGCTGGGTGCCCACTACACCTCTGAGGAGAATATCCTCAAGGTCATCAAGCCACTGTTCCTTGACGCGCTTAATGCGGAGTTTGAGCGCTTAGCGGCTTTAGATGAGTCTACCCCTAAGGCCAAAGCAGCCAAGAAGGAGCAGCTCTCCGAATTTCATGACAAGCTGGCGAGCCTAAACTTTTTAGACCCCGCCTGTGGTTGCGGTAACTTCCTCTTGATTGCATACCGTGAGCTGCGCCGCCTCGAGAATAAGGTTTTAGAGCAGCTCTTGGATGAGAACTACCTGCTGCTTGAAGAGGCCATCAAGGTCAACATCAACCAGTTCTATGGCATTGAGATCGAGGACTGGCCAGCGGAGATTGCCCACCTCTCGATGTGGCTGATGCAGCACGTCATGAATCAGGAGACTGGCGCTAAGTTCGGCGTGCCGGTAGCAACCCTGCCGCTTAAGACTTCTGCGGTCATTCGCCAGCAAAATGCCCTCACCACTGACTGGAATGAGGTGCTGCCAGCAGGCAAGTGCTCTTACATCATGGGTAATCCGCCATTCTGCGGTTTCAACTATACTACCGACGAGCAAAAGCAGTGGTTACGTGATGTGTATCCGCCAAAGTACAAGCTGGGAAGTGTTGACTTTGTGTCTGGGTGGTTCGTCAAGGCGGCCTCCTACATGAAAGGTAATCCACAGATACAAGCTGCTTTTGTGGCCACCAACTCTATTTGCCAAGGCTCGCAAGTGGAGACACTTTGGGGCTTGCTGCTGCCGCAGGGTATACGCATTAACTTCGCCTACAACTCGTTTAAGTGGAGTAATGCGGCCAGCAAGAATGCCGGTGTAACCTGCATCATTGTAGGCTTTGCCTACCGTGATGTCTTTGATGATACTGGTTACAAGCGCTTATTTCACGTCTGTGCTGATAACACCCTTGCGTTGCAACACACCAAAGCCATTTCCTCATACTTGCTACCAGTCAACGGTAGCTTTGATTACAGCACCGTAATTGTGGCTAGATCAGTAAAACCTTTTACTGAAACTGCCTGCCTGCCTGCCTGCCTGCCTGCCTGCCTGCCTGCCTGCCTGCCTGCCTGCCTGCCTGCCTGCCTGCCTGCCTGCCTGCCAATCTCTTAATTGGTTCTATGCCAGCTGATGATGGAAACCTCATTCTCACTGAGGATAATCATGACTGCATTGTTGCTGACTATCCTGAAGCTGCGGCCTTTTTTAAGCGCTTTATAGGTAGCTACGAGCTCATTAATGGTGCCTTCCGCTGGTGTCTCTTCCTCAAAGAGGAAGATCGCGCACAATGGGAGCAAATTCCATCTATCGTGCAACATGTCGAGGCATGTAGGGCTTTTCGTCTCAAGTCGAAGAGAGCTGCTACTGTAGAAAGTGCAGCAATACCATGGCGATTTGCTGGACTGACTACACCTGATCCAGTTGCTGCGCTTGTGATCCCGCGTGTCAGCTCCGAGCGCCGTCTTTACGTGCCTATGGCCTATGTTAATGCGGATACGATTGTCGGAGATAGCGCTTTCCTAGTCCCTAATGCCACCCACTACCACTTCGGCATTCTCACCTCACGTCTGCACATGTGCTGGATGCGCTTAACTGCGGGCAAACTCAAGACTGATTACCGCTATTCCCGCGACCTCACCTACAACACCTTTATCTGGCCAACCGCCACGCCCGAGCAGCAGGATGAAATCACTGCCCTCGCCGAAGAAATCCTGTACAAGCGCCAGTTCTACATGAATAAGACCCTTGCCGAGCTCTACAACCCAGAGACCATGCCCGACGATCTCAAGCAAGCCCACGCGGATCTGGACTCGGCTGTAGAGCGCCTCTACCGTCCAGAGCCATTTGCTGACGATGAGGAGCGCACGACTTTTATGCTGCAACTCTACGCAGCGGCTGTAAGAGCAGAGCAGGAGAAAGAGCAGAAGAAAAAGAAGCCTGCACGTGCCGCCTCCACTAAAGCTCGTAAGAGCAAGGCCAAGTAGCTCTTACCCCAGCAGCGTGCCCTGTACCAGAAGTGTTATCCCCCTTTTCATGGCACCAAGCAGTGCCTCGTTGAGATCATTGTGGTGGGCTTTGCCCACTGCTATTGGGGCTTACATGCGCCCTTTGCTAAGGATGGTGCACTTGCGGTACTTGTTTCCTCCTACCTCAAGTGCCAGCGCTTAGCAGTGCTTGCCAGCACCGGCTCGGCCTCGGCCTTGGCGGCTAAAGGCTCGCCTCTCTGAGGTAGCTCGAACTGCACGCAACCCTTTTCACCATTGGGCTTGATTTACCAAAGCAGCCTTGAGCTTCTTCTGCGTTCACGCCCTGTAAAGGAGCCTTTTTCGTATGATCACCGCCCGTGAAGATGTGCTCAATGTCAGATTCGATCACAGCGGCGCCAGCAACAACCGCATGGGTATGCGTGAGCTGCAAGCGCGTGTCTATGACAAGCGTGACTCGCAGTACTTGCTTATTAAGGCCCCACCTGCCAGTGGTAAGTCCCGTGCCCTCATGTACGTGGCCTTAGACAAGGTGCATCACCAAGGCTGCAATAAGGTCATCGTCGCGGTGCCGCAAATGGCCATTGGTGGCAGCTTCCGTAGTACCAACCTAACCTCGTCCGGCTTCTGGTGTGACTGGGAAATCGACCCGCAATACGATCTGTGCTACCCAGGTGGAGAAAGCCAAAAGGTTAAAGCCGTCAATAAGTTTATTGCCGATCCCGAGGCGCACTTTTTGGTCTGCTCCCATCCAACGCTGATCTACTTCTACGATCAGCTCGAGGATAAGAGTGTGCTCAATCATGCTCTTATTGCCGTAGATGAGTTCCACCACGTTTCTGCCGATAGCGAGAACCGCTTGGGCTCCGTGCTGCACTCCCTCATGAAAAACACCACAGCGCACATTGTAGCCATGACCGGCTCGTACTTCCGTGGTGACAGCGTGCCAGTACTGGAGCCAAAGGACGAAGAGCTCTTTGAGAAGGTTACTTACACCTATTACGAGCAGCTCAAAAGCTACAAGTACCTCAAGAGCTTAGGCATCGATTACGCCTTTTATACCGGCGTCTGGGTTGATGCTATCCACGATATCTTGGACACCACCAAGAAGTCGATTATCTACATCCCAAGCGTTAACTCTCGTGAGTCCACACACGACAAGATTGACGAGGTGGGCAAGCTCCTTGATGCCATGGGCGATGTTTTGTCCCGTGATGCAGACTCTGGCATTTACACCCTGCAAACTGAAGATGGCCGTACCATCAAGGTAGCAGACCTTGTCTCGGATCAGGTACCCGGCAGTCAACACCGGACATTAGATTACCTGCGGCACGCACAGTCTGATAAGGATGCCATCGACATCATTATTGCTTTGGGTATGGCCAAAGAGGGCTTTGATTGGCCGTGGTGCGAGCAAGTGCTGACCATTGGCTATCGCAACTCCTTAACTGAGGTGGTTCAGATTATTGGCCGCGCCACGCGTGATGCCCCAGGCAAAGAGCACGCGCAATATACCAACCTCATTGCCAATCCTGATGCCAGTCTCTCTGACGTTGAATCTGCCGTCAATAGCCTCCTCAAGGCTATCTCCCTCTCCTTGCTCATGGAGCAGGTCTTAGCCCCTAATGTGCACTTCCGTGTCCGCAGAGATGAGGAGCAAGGCGCAAACACCCCTGACCACAATGGCGGGGATAAGACCCAACCTGACCTCACCATTAACATCAATGATGATGAGAAAGCGCCACTGAGCCCAGCGGTCAAGGATATCTTGGAGAATGATATCCCCGACATTGTGGAAAAGCTCTTAACCTCTGAGTCAAACGTTAAAGAGGCATTGTTCAGCAATGGACAGGGCATAAACGAGCTGCTCTGGACGAAGAGCATTCCTCAGATCATTCGTGAGATGTTCGCGGAGCGGGGGCTATCCGATAGCGACATCGATACCTTGGCCACAGCGGTCTTGACCCAGCTGAACATCCCTGCGGCCTTAAAGAGGTTGATTGCGGAAGAAAAGGCCAATAAGCCTGACTCTAACACTGCCCCTGAGTCTGAGACCACCCCTAACTCTTCTAGTGGTGACAGCAAGAGAGATAGCGGTAACGGTGGCCATGGCGGTAACAGCGGTAACGGCGATGGCAGTGGCAGCAAGGAGAGCGCAGATAGCGCTAAGCCACGTCGTACTCACAACGATGTAGTGATCGACAACAATGCCCTGCTCAAGTTCTCTGAGAAGTTCATCAATGTCGATGATCTGGACATCAACCTGATCTTAGCGATCAACCCGTTCCAAGATGCCCATGACTTTATCTCCCGCAATCTCGACGAGGCGACTTTTCACGCCATCCAAGATCAAGTTGTAGCCAAACGCGCCAAGGTCTCTGAGGAAGAGGCCTGCTTACTGTGGCCAGCGCTTAACAAGTTCATTGCTGAGCATAAGCGCGTACCTAATCCTAACAGCGTTAATGACTACGAAAAGCGCTTGGCTGAGGTTTACGCCTATTTGCGCCAAAAGAAGGCCCAAAAGCTCAGCCAGCAAGCGGCAACCAGCAGTACCGTGTAGTACTAACCTTGGGAGTCGTAGCGTCCGTCAGCAGACCTTAGAGGATTGAGGGGCGGGCGCTGTAAAACCACAGCCAAGTGCGCACAGCTGAAAGCTGCAATTTGCTCACAGCGGCGCCACCACCACCACCACTACCACCACCACCATCAGCACTACATCTTGGTGGTGATAGGCGCAAGTTAAGGAAAGGCACAGGAAGGAACAGGAAGAAATGAAGCTACCACTTAGCTCGCAGGCTCAGACACGGCCACGTAATTTAGATGAGCTCTTTGCCGCAGATGACTCTGCTGGGGGGTTACACCTCTTTGCTGACGTCAAAGTTAATCCGCTCAAGCACATTAAGGCGTCACAAGTGGCTGAGAGTGCGCAGCAGGTACTGGACTTTGTCGCAAGGCATAAGCACCTGCCAGAGTCACAAGCTGCCTGCAAAGACTTTGCAGACAAGCTGGCAGCTGTAGCATGGGCCAGTCTTCAGCAACATTACCCGCAGGAGGCGCAAGAAATCCGCGTGCAAGTACAAAGCATGCTAGCGCCGCAGGAGCCAGAGCAAGATGCTGTCACTCCCAGTAGTACGTCATTTGTAGACTCTGCGGTGAGTATGACGCCAGACGCTGTAGACAAAGCAGACACCAACGCTAAGGCCAAACTCACTGCACAGAGCACCACGGTACAGGCACAGCCTCACAGCAGTCATAGCCAAACACAGCTGCAAGCGGCACAGCCGTCACAGGCTACCGCTACCGCTAGCGCTAATGCTCAAGCTACTGCGCAGAAAAGCGCTTCTACCAATGATGCTCCAAAGGCTACTACTGCTACGGCCCAGCAAAAACAACCAAAGGTCTATCAGAGCATCGATGACATCTTTGCTGAGGGTGATGCTTTAGGGCTGTTTACTGATATCGAGGCCGCTGTGCAGATCCAGCCGCAGTTTAAGCTCCAGCCGGAGAGCGCCACAGGCTATAAACCACGGCAAAAAGCAGTGGATACAGCGCAAGCAGGTCTTTGCCTTGACTACGATACCTATGAGCCACTCATGTCACACTGTGTGGAGCTGTTGCGCAGTGGCGATCTCGCTACCAACCCTGTTACCGAGTATAGGGAGCAGAAACTACGGCCTGGTCAGTTTTACCTCTTAAAAGGACTCGTGGCGCTGATTGCCAGAAGTGATGTGGACTACAAGGAGAAGATAAGAAACAAGAACAATAAGCCCAGTTACCGCGTGAAAGTGGTTTACAACAACTCCACCCAATACACCCCGTGGAATTACTCGTTTTTAGAATCGCTAATCAAAGACAGTGAGGGTGCCTTTTTTTACGCCACCACGGATAAAGGCACGAGCTTTTTACTGGCGTGCGCGCAAAAGCTCGGCGCCGCTCAAGAGGTAGAAGAGCAGCAAAGACAGGAGCAGATGGCTCTGGAACAGGGCAAGGCTAAGGGCTACCTCTACATTCTCCAATCTCTGAGCACTAACCCTGTGCTTACCCAATTCCAGCAACATAGTGAGCTGGTTAAGATTGGCTTTTGCACCACCATGGTAGCAGAGCGCATCAAGAACGCTGAGCACAGTTCCACCTACCTCTATGCCCCTGTGCGAGTTGTGCGGGAGTATCCGTGTACTGATTTTGACCCTTACAAGTTTGAGCGCCTCGTCCACGCTCTGCTCTGGGAGCATCGCTTTAACGTGACGCTGACAGACAAAAATACGGGCAAGCAATACAAACCACAAGAGTGGTTTACCGTGAGCCCACAAACGGCTTGTGAGATTGCTGAGCACATCTTGGATGGCACCATTATGCAGTACCGTGTAGACAGCGTCCAAGGCAAGCTGGTGAAGATTAGCTCCTTATGACTGCCTTGTGACATGCCGCCGCTAAGGAGAACGTTTTCCTCATGTGTGAGACATGCTAACTGGCCATTAACCTACCTTAGAGATACGTCGCGGTAGCGAGGCTTGCTGCTCCATAGCAGTTTTCTACCTCAAGGTGCTTAACCCCACCGCAAAGGCCGATTTTAAACCCATAACAATAGGGGGAAATCCTCTGCAGGCACAAGGGGAAAACGCTCGCGATTGGCGTGAGTGTACAAGGCCAGATAACTGCCAGTGGCAGCCCCTGCTAACAGCAGGTAGTAGGTAGGTAACCTAAGAGCGCCTGACGGCGCCTTATCTCGAGCGTAGCGCCAGCAAACGCCTTCTCTCAGGGGAAAACACCTGATTGTATGCAGTTACCTCCTTTGAGGTTTGCTTTTTGGGATACTCACGGTGTATGGTGACTATCGCGGGGTCATGAGCGGGGTACAGGTAGGCGAGCCAGCGCCGATGGGGATGATAGCGGCCGCAGGGGCAGATTTAGGTAGCACTCCGGTAGGTAGGCAGGTAGGCAGCACCAGCACTACAGCAGCAGAGCAGTGCACCTCCGGAGCTCCTCGTTAAGGCCATTCTCACGCCACTGCAGCGCTGGTTTTGCCCCAAAAACAGCTGCTAAGGCACTTGTTACACGCACCTGACTGCAAAAAATTGCATTCATGCGTAATTACGATAAAAACTGATAAATATCAGAGATAACGCCACTTTTTGCAGTGCTTTTGCAGTGCAAATTACCGCTACTGCAAAAAATCCAGCTGTACCTACCCAAGGTGTCAAGGCTTGCCATCAGCTTAGGTTGGATCAAGACTACGACTTAACCCCTAAGAGAGAATCTGATAAATAAGCCACTATTGAGAGCTCATAGCACGGACTAGTGTGAGGTTAATCACATCTTAGGGGGCAGTGCCGCCAAAAAATTTTTTATAAAGTCTTGACGCACATCACAAATTAGCTATAATGGCATCAACAAAACGAACAGAGCAAAGTGATCGTTTTGATAACTAGATTCATAGTTTGACTCCTTTTCAATAGACAATCCTCCTATATGTAAAAAAGGCTGCGTGTGAGCGACACGGAGCCTTTTTTTATAACCAATTGTTGCAAATACGCATGAAGTTAGCATATGCTAAAGAGGCGTATTTAAGCGATTTAGTGCGGTGTGAGTAGGACTGAATAGGGGGCGGGCGCTGTTGTAAAGGGCCGCCGCTGTAAAGCGTGTTTGTGCTCGGTAGTAGGGGCACGGCGCGGGATTGTGGCGCCGCAAGTGAGCGAGCGCTGGGCAGGCGAGTGCTGGCACGCATGGTAGGGACTGACCAGACGTCGAAGAGTTGCGGCTGATTTTTCCAAACCGCTAAGATACGGCTTTTACCTACGATTGGATCTACTTACGACAACCATTCAAAGGTAAGGCGTCAAGGGTAAGGCGATAGACGTAAAGCTGAGCGTGCCCCCATTTCAGGCTTCAGTGTGGTGGCTATCCACAGCAGAAACAGCTTATTTATCAGGAAAAATAAATACGAGCCAACAGCCCGATGTCAGCTGAATATGGTAGCGGTACTGTCTTAAAGGTGCTACCACGTAAGAGTGTTGGCTAGTGCGAAACTGCAAAGAGGTATGCGTGGTGGGCTGTCACGCCAACTTAAGCCACCACCGGAAGCAATGTGCTCAGGGGGCTTACTGCCGCACAAGGCGGCTGTCCCGCTAGCTGGCGTAAAGCGGAGTTGAGCCTGTTGGCGCCATCCTGCAGGATGCAGTTATTGCTCTCATGTTGCGCCGCAGCTTTTGGGGGTAGGGATACGGTTAGTGGAAAGGGCGAGGATAACAGAGCTCAGCTGTACCAGCTGGTAGGTAGGATGTGAAAGCGCTGAGGCTGGGCCTCAGATGTGTTGCTTTCGTCTGCAGCTGTTGACGCAGAGACAGGTCAGCTTGCCCTCGGGAAGCTCGCGGTGAGAGCAGCGTCCCACTTTTCTACACAAAATTGACCCGTTTTTTGTAGCAAGTTAACACTTATGGGATAAGGTCACAGCAATACTCTGCAATTTTGCTATGATGCGTTCTGCACAAGGTGATGCGTAGCTTTTGCGGCTACTCTCCTTTGTTGTGTCTTTGCTTGTTGTTCTGGTTTTTGGGATTTCTTGGAGTTTCTGCTCATGGCAGCCTTAAGCGGTAATGCTTTAGTCGGTGATATCGGTGGTACCAACGCTCGCTTAGCTATCTGCAACTTAGCCGATGGCTCGCTCTCCGATCCAATCATTTATTCGGCACTGGAAAACGATTCCCTCGAGTCCGTTATCCAAAAATTCCGTCAAGACAGCAAGGTGCAGTTCGACTCTGCCTGCATCGCTATCGCCTGCCCTGTAAATCAGGACTACATCAAGATGACCAACAACCCTTGGGAGTTCTCCAAGAGCCAGTTAAAGGAGCACTTAGGGTTAGAGACCTTCATGGTCATCAATGACTTCACCGCTATGAGTATGTCGGTGACCTGCTTGCCACAGTCCTCCTTAGTTAAGATCGGTGGTGGTGAGCCAGAGCCAAATGCCCCAATCGCTGTTTACGGCGCGGGCACCGGCTTAGGTGTGGCCCACTTAATCAAGCATGGCACGCACTGGATCCCATTATCTGGTGAGGGTGGTCACGTCGACTTAGCCCCAGGCAACATGGCTGAGGATATGATCTTAATTGCGCTGCGTGCTCGTATCGGTCACGTCTCTGCCGAGCGTGTGCTCTCTGGTTCTGGCCTTGTGAACCTCTATGAGGCCATTGCCATGCGTAATGAGCGCTTAAGAACCGGCTTAACTCCAGCTGATATCACCTCCTCTGCTTTAAGTGCTAACCCTGATCCAGATTGCTTAGAGGCGCTGCAGACCTTCTGCCGCTTAATGGGTCGCTTCGGTGGTAACTTAGCCTTAACCTTAGGCACCTTTGGTGGTGTCTACATTGGTGGTGGTGTGGTGCCACGTTTCCTTGAGTTCTTCAAGAATTCGCGCTTCCGTGAGGCTTTTGAGGATAAGGGCCGCTTCAAGACCTACCTGCAACGCATCCCATGCTACGTGATTAACGAGCCAAAGGCCGGCCTCTTAGGTGCGGCTGCAACCTTACGTCAAGAGTTAGGCGCTGTTCTCTAAGCACCAGCTTGGCGCAAAGCAACGCCAATAGCGGTGCAGCTACTGACAACGTTGCTGCGGCTAAGCATGCAGGTGGCAGTAGCGTTGTTTACAGGCTGTGCGGATTGGCCTTTGACTAGATGTAAGCACTCTGCCAACCACTTGCCGATAAATGCATGCAAGTGGTTTCAAGATGGTTATAGGCTTGCATCTTAGGTAGGCCTAATCCAAGTCACTCATTCACAAGGAGAATAAAATGAGTGTTTCTGGCGTGAGCGCTAACTCCAATATGGAGATGCTCGCTGTTGCGATGATGAAGAAGCAGACCGACGCCGAGGGTGAGGCTGCCTTACAGCTGTTAAACAGCACGGTGCAGTCTGTACAACAGGTTAATCAAACTGCTGCTCAAGTGCAGGCTTCGGCTAACAGCCGCATTGGCTCTCTGGTCAATACTACGGCCTAAGAGGCAGTAGTAGGGCCGCACCGTGTGGTGGTGTGTGCTCTATTGCCGTAAGAGCAGGTTCTGTCTGAGGGCTTAGTATCTTTTGCAAAGAGAAGCTGTAACCTGAGGCCATAGGGTCTGTCTCTTCACCATATTGTGTCCTTTGCGGACAACATTTCAGCCTTATCGGTTATCTTTGCGCAAGCGAGGATGGCTGGTGAGGCTGTTTTGTTTTTGGGGGCTGTAAAAAGCAATGGGTACGACTGCGCCTGCCCCTGTAGTGGCTCTACGTAGCCGCTGGTTATTCCTTGATGTCGGTGGTTGCAAGGCTACCTCGAGATGGCAGCGCCTGTCCCTGTAGTGGCTCTATATAGCCAGTTACTCCTAGAGGCAGATGGCCGCAAGGCTACCTCGAGATGGCAGCGCCCGCCCCTGTAGAGGTCTCTGCGTAGCCGCTGTTTACTACTAAAGGTCGACGGCCGTAAGGCCATCCTTAATATAGGTGTAGAGCTCTGGGCTTGCTACTGGTTAGCCTTACCACTGAGGGTAGGGGCCGAGGAAAGAGGGGGAGTGCGTCTCTGTTGCAGACGCGCTTTATTCTTGTTACTGTGATGTCTTGTGTTACAGGATTGCATGCAGGCAAACCTGCCTGTATGCAGACAGTATCATTGCAGGGTTGAGGTTATGAGGGGGTAGTAGTGGCCACAGAAAAAGCAGCACCACAAGCCGTAGATAGTAGCGCCTCAGCAGTAAAAGCGAAGCTTCGCGGCACCAAAGCCAAGGCACTCACCGCAGTGGCTCAAGCCGCCCTGACAGGAGAGGTGCAACCAGATGCAGCTAAAGATGCTGCCGTAGCGGCCTCTGCTCCTGCTCTCGCCACTACGCCTAAGATCACCACTACCACCACTAAGCGGCGGTCAACTAAAAAGGCTGCTGCTGACGCTGTGAACAGCACTACTGTCAGTCAGAACACTACCAGTGATGCTGCTGCCACTAACACTGCTTCTTCGGCTCCAGCACTTGCTGCCACGCCTAAGGCCAGCTCTGCGACCAATACCACGAAGAAAAAAGCTACGACCAAGGTAAAGGCCAAAGCAGCGCCAGAGCCAGAGCCTGCTGTTGCTTCTGCCGCGCCTCAGAGTGCGACCGAGGTCAGTAATGAGTATAGCCATGGCCCCCGCATGCAGCGCATCGTTACCGGTGGTAAGCGTGCTTTTGAGCTGGTCTCGCCTTTTAAGCCAGCCGGTGATCAGGTCGAGGCTATTGATAAGTTGGTAGCAGGTGTCCGTGCCGGTGACCGCAGTCAGACCCTCTTAGGTGTCACGGGCTCAGGTAAGACCTTTACCATGGCTAACGTCATTGCCCGCCTCAATCGTCCCACCATGATCCTCTCTCACAATAAGACGCTGGCCGCCCAGCTCTATGGTGAGATGAAAGAGTTCTTCCCGCACAACGCTGTCGAGTACTTCGTTTCCTACTACGATTACTACCAGCCAGAGGCGTACATCGCTGCCACTGATACCTACATTGAAAAAGACGCCAGCGTTAATGAGCACATCGACCAGATGCGCTTAAGCGCCACCAAGGCTCTCATGGAGCGTCATGACACCATTGTGGTCTGCTCGGTATCAGCTATCTACGGCTTAGGTGAGCCAGAAACTTACCTCAAGATGATGTTGCACCTCTCTCGTGGCGAGCAAATCACCCAGCGTGACATCATTAATCGCTTGGCTACCTTACAGTACACCCGTAACGATGTTGGTTTTGACCGCTCCACCTTTCGTGTGCGCGGTGATGTGATCGATATCTTCCCAGCGGAGTCGGCTGACTTTGCCATTAGGGTTGAGCTCTTTGATGATGAGATCGAGCGCATTAGCCGCTTTGATCCGCTCACCGGTCATATCGAGTGCGAGCTACCACGCTTTACCATCTTCCCAAAGACGCACTACGTGACGCCACGTGAGATCCTGCTGCGCGCTGTAGATGAGATCAAAGTCGATCTTACTGACCGCTGTCAGTACTTCTTACAGCACAATAAACTCCTTGAGGAGCAGCGTATCCGTGAGCGTACCCAGTACGACATTGAGATGATTAACGAGGTGGGCTATTGCTCGGGTATTGAGAATTACTCACGCTACTTAACTGGCCGTGCCCCAGGCTCTGCTCCACCATGCTTATTTGATTACCTGCCACAGGATGGCATGCTCATCATCGATGAGTCACATGTGACGGTGCCGCAAATCGGCGCCATGTACCGTGGTGATCACTCGCGTAAGGAGAACCTGATTAATTTCGGTTTCCGCTTACCGTCAGCGGCTGATAATCGCCCACTCAAATTCGAGGAATTTGAGCAGATGCAGCCGCAGACTATTTATGTCTCTGCCACCCCAGCACAATACGAGATTGACCATAGCTCTCAGGTAGTAGAGCAGCTCATTAGACCAACGGGACTGTTAGACCCGCTCATTGAGGTGCGTCCTGTTGCCACGCAGGTAGATGACTTAATGTCAGAGATCAGAAAGCGCGCGGCTAACCATGAGCGCGTACTGGTCACGACTCTGACCAAAAAGATGGCCGAAGAGCTCTCGGTGTACTACGCCGAGCACGGTCTGCGTGTGCGCTACATGCACTCGGATATTGATGCGGTAGAGCGTATGGACATCATTCATGACCTGCGCTTAGGGCTGTTTGATGCGCTGATTGGTATTAACCTCTTACGTGAGGGCCTCGATATTCCAGAGGTGTCCTTAGTGGCAGTGCTGGATGCTGATAAGGAAGGCTTCTTACGTTCGGCGCGTTCACTTATCCAGACAGTGGGACGTGCGGCCCGTAATATTAACGGCATGGCCATCTTCTATGCCGACACCATTACGGATTCGATGCAGCAAACGATTGATGAGACCAATCGTCGTCGTGAGATCCAAGACCGCTTCAATAAAGAGCATGGCATTGTGCCACGGCAGATTGAAAAGAAGGTGGTGGACGTGATGGAGATGGCTCTCAATCAATCGGAGAGCTTTAAGGCGCCAGAGGAAGCGCGGCCAATGCCGAGCGTTACCCGTAAGCAGTGGGAGCAGCAGCGTGGTGTTGACTCCTTACAGGGTACCAAGCGCCGTAAGCGTGGTATGGTCGATACCGACCTGATGCTGGCCACAGAGACGCATGCTGCAAAGGCGGCTCAAGAGCAAACTGCAACTAGTGGTCAGTCGGTAGCGGCAGCTGCGGCGGCACTGGGCTTAGGCGATGGCCCTGGCTCAGTGCATCGCTTACCTACCCCTGATGAGGTGGTAAAGGAAATTCACGAGCTGCAAAAGCAAATGGTGGCTCTGGCTAAAGAGCTGCGCTTTGAGGAGGCGGCAGTGCTGCGCGACCGCATGATGCAGCTGGAGAATCTGCTCCTCATGCTGCCGGGGCGTGAGTAGCGGTAGGTTGGTAGGTGAGACAGCCCCCATCCCGAGATGAATGGTGCAGGAGAGTTGGCGCTGATCTTAGAGTGGCACTCAGGATTGCCCTAAATGCCAGCACCTATTAAGTTAGCTGGGCCTAAGCGTCATGGCGGCGCTTTGCGCTAACAGCGACTGCCTCGCTGGCTGCCGCTGAAGCGCACTGGGCAGGGATAGGCTGGGCTTATGCACAACTTGCTTCATAGATGACGGTGTTTAAGGTAAACATGCATAACCCATCTTAATGATAGTCTCAGGCTCAGTCTTGCCTGCCCCTCTTATCTCGAGGTGAGGGAGTGGCCGTTATCAGCACTAAACCTTGCAGCCGTCACTTAGGTGATCACTTGCTCCTCAGCTCAGCTCAGCTTAGCTGAGCTTAGCCGTGTATGTGGTTGAAGGTGTAGTTTTCAACCAAGATGGCGCCAATCTCGGTGGCAATGAACTCATAGTCCTGCTGCGAGAACTCGTCAGAGTCAACGTCCACCTGCGTAATGTGGCTTAAGGTGTCGAGCTGGTCTTGAAGCTTCGGGCTGATCTTTTTCTGGGACGCAAGCGCCTGAGTGCGCGTCTCAGAGGCCATGATGGCGAGGCCCTTTGGGTTGGCGTGTACCGATAAGCCCAGCATGGCGCCGTAGGCGACGTCTTGCAGCGCTTGTAAGCGCTCTTTAGTGGTGGCTTTATCGTCTGCGCTGTATAAGAAGAGGTTGACCTTGTTTTGCTTGAGGTCGCGCTCTAATTCAAGGAGCATGGTGGTAAAGACAGCGATGCCCTTACCTGAGAGGGCGGTGTCGTTATTGATGAGCTGCGTAAAGAGCTGGAGGATCTGGTTATCGCTGGAAGTGAGCCCTTGGGCTAAGACGCCTAAGATAAAACCCTGTACCGTTTGGATGCTTTCTTCAAAGTTGCTTTGCTTAAAGCTTTCCACCGTAGAGTGGTACAGGTTATTGTCTTTTAGAGCGAGCATGAAACAAATACTCCGCAAAATCGTGAGCTGTAGCTTGGGGCTATGTTGCGCCCTCGGCTGCAGCCGTGAGATAAGCACGGCCGCTAATGTTAGGAGCGTAGATTAGCACAGCAGAGGAGGATAAGCACAGCAGGGACGGATACGCACAGCGTGATGCCTCCTCTTGGTCTTTTGGTCAGTAGACGGGGCAGGGATAGCTGCTACAGGTTCTTAAGGATACTAAGGCCGACATTAATGGGTACCATGAGGTTTGTACCCTGAGGTGCGCGGAGCTGCGTGACCGTGGGTGCGCCAAGAGCACGCAAAGGACAACTCCAGTGTCGCCTGTATGGCTTCATCATCATTACCTCGAAAGAGGACGCTTGGCGCAACTCTGCAAGCACTGCTGTGAGCGGCTTGCTACCGGCGCACTTATCTGCCATTGGACAATGGGCACGTGTTTATTTTTCCTGATAAATAAGCCGTTGCTGTTGTGCACAACTAAGCAATAGCCATCACACTACAGCTTGCTACAGCTTGAGATGGGGCTCGCTCTGCTTTAAGGCTAGCGCCTTAACCTTGAGGGGGAGGCATAAGTAAACCCTCTCTGGGTAAAAGCCTTATCTTAGCGGTTTGGGAAAAAGCGGCTGCAACATTTCGCCATCAGCTTATCAGCAGGGGCTAATACTTTTGGTCGTGGGTATCAGGTGTGGTGCAGCACAAAGGTAGTGTAGGGTAGGTAGGTAGGTAGGTAGGAACGGGGCGGCGTAGCGTGAGTTGGGGGCTAGGCAGAAGCTAAAGATAGGCTACGTGATCTGGCATAGAGACAAAAAAAGCGGATTTCCTCAGAGTTTGGTGGATATGGCACCAACACTATTTCAAGGATGGTAGCGCCAAACGCCATCATATAGGGCCCCTTGCTTGATCGCAGGGGCGCTGCTGCTTTTGGCATCCACCAAACTCTGAGG
>JAHLFE010000042.1 GCA_018884035.1 Candidatus Anaerobiospirillum pullicola | reverse complement strand
GACTAAGGCAGCTGCATCATATACCATCAAGCAGTGGCTCTGCTCTTATTCCTCGATTTGAACCTGAGCTGATCACAGTAGGATGGCACCTAAAAGCCAAAAACTGCCTATTCACTGCAAATTGTCGGTGTACATGCTCTGATTCTCGGCATAAATTGCTGCTTCTAATGCGCTGCTGTCGTCATGCACCGCTGCACTGCTGTCGTTGTGCACCACTGCGCTGCTGTCGTTGCGCTCCGCTGCGCTGCTGTCGTTGCGCACCGCTGCGCTGCTGCCCTTGTACATTGGTCTACCTCTGTCCTGCCCGTATCTGCGCCACTACTTGGGCAGAATCACGATGATTTTGGCAGAGCTAATTATAAATGAGGAACTCCGCAGGTCACGTTACACCTCCTTGCAGAAAGGTTAGTTTGCGGTGGATGGTGGTGATGGTGATAGCTTTACACAATCACGCAGGCAATAAAAAAGCCCTAAAGACCGCAGTCCTAGGGCTTTTTGCTTTGCTGTTGTGCGCTTAGTATGCTTCAGCGTTGAGCGGGTATTACCTCATCTCAACTGCACTGGGCTCAACTAAGCTGCGGATTTGTTTAAGCCTTATTGCTTTCAATGCTTTGTACGGCCTTGGCCATGGTCGTCGCACCCGTACCCGTAGTAGGCTGCTCACCCTCACGCGTCTTAAAGAACGACAGCGCGTCAATCAGCTTGCGCAGGTCATTGTACGCAGTTTCCATTTGCTGGTACTGGCTCTCAGCATTGTTCGACATGTCTGTCGTCACTTGCGTTACATTCTGCATGTGCGTGGAGATTTCCGAGGTAGCAGTAGTCTGCTGCTCCGCTGCCGTTGCAATTTGCGTGATCTGCGCGTTAACGTCATTAACGTGGGTGGTGATCTCATCTAAGAGGTTCATGACGTTCTGGGCATCAGATGCCACCGTGTCCATATTGGCCACCGAAGCATTAATGGACTCAGTAGCCACCGCTGCCTCGTCCTGAATGTTCTTGACCATCTTAGAGATTTCTTGTGTGGACGCAGTGGTGCGGCTGGCAAGAGCACGCACTTCATCAGCCACCACGGCAAAGCCTCTACCAGCCTCACCGGCACGGGCCGCCTCAATGGCTGCGTTTAAGGCTAAGAGGTTAGTTTGCGCAGCAATGTCATCAATGGTGCTGACAATCGAGCCAATCTCGTGCGTTTGCTTCGCTAAGCTCTCGATCTTGGTGGCATTGTCCTTGGTGTGGTCAGCTTGCTGGCGAATGTTCTCTACAGCACGGCCCACCATGGTTAAGCCCTCAGTGGTGATGTCCTTACAGATGTTCGAGCCATTAGCCGCTGTTTCGCAGTTGCGGGCGATATCCGAGGTGGTCGACACCATCTCATCAGAGGCTGCTGCTACCGTGACGGCTTGATTCTGGATGTCAGAAGAGGTCTGCGCAATACTGTGCGAGACTTGCTGTAACTGACGCATCTCGCTTTGCAGACGGGTGCACTCACGCTTGGTGAGGTTGATGATGTTGTTTAAGGAGTTGCGCATGTTACGCAGCACATCGTGGCTGTGACCAAACTCGTCCTTATAGCCCTCATGGATGTGCTGGGAAAAATCGCCATCAGCTAATAATTGCAGCACTGCAATTTGGTTGGTCAGCGAGCGGGAAATGTAACCCGACATCAACAGTGCCAATATGATGGCTACAATCACACCAACAATGGTAAGTCCGACATCGACGTAGATCATCGTTGGATCTTTGCTTGAGTTGGTCAGCGCTAAGCAGGCTTGCGTCTGCTGCTTATAGAGGCTTGAAGCGTGGGTGGTGGCGTTGGCAAAGAAAGGGTAGGCGTCAACTAAGAAGACGTCAAAGGCTTCATCGAGCTGTCCGGCGTTTAACAGCGGATCAACCCTCTCGCGGATTACCTTGATACCTGTAAGGGCATTATCGCGCAGTCCGATGCAGTCATCATGATACTCTTGCGTGCCCATAAAATCAGGGTTGAGAATCGACAAGGCTTGTTCGATTTTGGCTAAAGCCTGTGGGCCTTCAGTGCGCAGCTGCGTGTCATTGAGGCGGGTGTTCTTGCTGTTGAAGCCGTTGGCGTAGACAAACTTAGCCTGATCAACCGCTGTTTGGATGTTGTAGATACGGTTGAAAGCCAAGTTCAGCGTGGCGTCGATTTGCACTGAGTTGCGGTAGATCGAGTGCAAGGTGGAGAGTGTGGAGAAGGAAACGATGAGGTTAATGATGATCACGATCGCAAAGCATGTCATTAGCTTTGCTTTTGTGCTCAAGTTAAAAAAGAAATCCATAGCCCTGTTAGCTGAGTTCTTCAGCCCCTAACATCCTTTATGAGACAAAAGAGAGCGCCACAGCCGTAATGCCCCATGCTTGCTTTGGGAGTGCGTGCGAGCACTGTATGCGGAAGTGAAAGTAGCCTGCGGGGTATGGAGAAAAGCGCAGTGCAAACTGAGGAGTGCGTGCTTTAGCGGCGGAGTGAGGAAGAACCAGTTACACAGCAGTGGCTGTACAGCAGTGAAGGAGATCTTAAAGGCGGCTGACACCTAAGTGCATCATGACGGTCTTGTACAGACAGATGATGATAGTGACCACCTTAAAGGTTAAAAGCGGGCATTACACCAATGGCGAGGGAGAGTTTGCCTGCAAGACTGGTAAGAGCCGAAATCCCCATAAGGCTCGGGGCTTTAAGAACACGTTATTTCTGCTGTTTACGCGCTATGATGCGGCTAGCTTCAGGCTTCGTACAGCTGTAACTTGCTCCGCTCTTAGATAAAGAGCAATAAAAGACAAGTTACAGGTGAGGTCACTTGAGCAAGAACCGACACCTAGGGTGCTTTAGTTTCTGTAAAGAGAAGACAAAGCACCTTATATATTAATGCATAGCTTAGCGCAGCAAAGGCGAAAAAGGTGACAAACATTGCGATTTTTTGAAGCTTGCCCTGTTTTTGTGGGATGCAAAAGACAGATTGAGGCTCATCGCAAGTTTTGTCACGGTAAGCAGGCAGTGATGGGCAGTAGATGGCAAATGGGAAAAATGTTAATAGGTAGAACAGGTGGGGCTGCTGTATGGTGGAGAGGGCAGAGAGAGAGAGAGAGAGAGAGAGAGAGAGAGAGTACCGTAAAGCTAGCACTAATCAGCGTTTAGTGGATACCCAAGCACAGCAATTACGCAGTTGTACCGATGTAATGGCCAGTGGTGTGCCTGTCTTGAATGGCAGTGGCGGGACGTGTAGGGGGCCTTTTCTAACAAAGCAATCAAACGTAGAGCAGCGCCCTAATGAATCCCTAAGGAATCCTTAGGGCTAATGTTAGGCGCTTTGCGTTTGGCCTTAGCTCTTAGGTCTTAGAGGCATGGGCATGTGGTGAGATCGGGCGCCTGTGGGTATTTTGCTGGGCGGTGGAGATAGCCTGTGGTGCCTCTTTGCGCTAAGTTGTGCGAAAGCTCAAAAGATAACAGCAGCGCAATTGTGATCGCGTGTGAGCAGTGCTAAAGTCACGTGGTGTTGTGTCACAGGAGGATTTGATGAGCAAGACCAACTTTCTTCAGCCAACGCTCTTAGCTTCAGCCTTTGCTTTGGCCTTAGTAGGTTGCACCAGCACCACCCCAACTTCAACTAATGAGACGGTGGTCACCCACAAGTTGGCTCCTCTTACTACGGTGAGCCCTGTGCTTGCCAAGATGGTTAACGCTCAAGGTGCAGGTTGGGATGTGCACCCAAAGAACGCCGAGGAGTGGACGGCCTTTGTGCAAAGCTCTGTGCCTTCCAGTGAGCAATTCGCTCAAGAAATGATTGACCGTTACCAATTGACGTTAAGCGAAGAGGTGATCGCTGGTGTGCAGTGCTTTAGAATCTCCCCACCAAATCAGACTGAGGACAAAAAGGACAAGCTCTTAGTCTTTTTCCACGGTGGTGGCTACGTGCTAAACCCAGGTAAGGCAGGTTTAACCGAGGCGTTACAGTTGGCGGGCATCGGCGGTTACACCATTATTGGTATCGACTATCGCATGGCGCCACAATACCCATTCCCAGCTGCGATTGATGATGGCTTTGCTGTGTATAAGGAGCTGGTGAAGACGGTGCCAGCGGCAAAGATCGGTGTCTTTGGTACCTCTACCGGCGGAGCTATGAGTCTGGTTCTACCGCTGCAATGCCAAGATAATGGCGTACCTCTGCCTGGTGCTGTTATGGCCGGTACCCCATGGAGTGACATCGATAAGGTTGGTGACACCTACTTTAGTAATGAGGGGGATGATAACGTCTTAGTAAGCTATGACGGCTGGCTGGGTGAGGCCACCAAAGTCTATGCTAATGGCCACGACCTCAAAGATCCTTACATCTCGCCTGTATATGGTGATTACTCCAACTTCCCACCACTGCTGCTGGTCTCTGGTACGCGTGACCTGTTCTTAAGTAACACGGTGCGTGTCCAAGAGAAGATGCTCAAGGCCGAGCGCCCTGTGGAGCTTATTGTGTACGAGGGCATCTCGCATGCGCAGTACTACTTTAATCCAGATGCTCCTGAGACAAAGCAGCACTTCATTAACGTCACTAACTTCTTTGAGCGCTACCTCAAGTAGTAGTAGTAGTAGTAGTAGTAGTAGTAGTAGGTAGGCATCACCACTACCACCTGCGCTCCCTCACCCAGCACTCTCCCAAGGAGGGCACTGCCAGCACTGGTGGTTGGAGTGGTGGTGCATCACCCTCGCTCTTAAGGCTAAAACGGTCGCTTGCCAGCGGCCGGTTTAGCTTGGGCAGAGGTGTTGTTTAACCTGTGACCTAACCTAAGGAGCGATGGCTCTTGCGGTATTGCTCGGGGGTTAAGTGCATCTGCTCTTTGAACACCGTGCACAAATGACTGGCTGAGGAAAAGTTTAGGAGCGCTGCAATGTTGCTCACGCTCTCATCGGAGTGCGCTAAGAGTTCTTTGGCGATTTTGAGCTTCTCGTTGCGGATGTAACTTACCACCGAGAGCGAGGTATCGCGCTTAAACAAGCGCTGTAGATAGTTACGATGGCAATTGACCGCTTGTGCGACTGAGGCCACCGTAATCTTGTCGTAGATATGCTGGCGAATGTAGAGTATGGCTTGCTGCACCTTGAGACTAACCTCGACGGGGTTATGCTCTTTTAGGTGATAGTGCACAAGCATAGTAAAGGCATGGGCAATGGCATAACGCACATTAAAGGCTTGCTCGGAGTCAGTAATGCTCTCGACCAGCAAAAACAGCTGATCCGAGAGGCGAAAAGCGTCCTCATAACTCACGCCACCGTCGATGGCCGCGCGTGAGCAAATCACGTTCACCAAGTTGGCGTGGTTCTTCAAAGAGCGTAGCTCATCTACAGCAAGGCGCCCTTCAGTGCCTTGCACGGGAATAGCAAAAGCATGCTGTAATAGCTGCTCATCACCTAAGCGCACCGCCTCTTTGATTGCTTGCTCAATGCGATAGGGATTGTGATGCAGCACTGGCTCAGCGCGTAAGTCACCACCAAAGGCGGCAAACAGACCTCCTAGCCACTCCTTAGAGGCGGCATCGTCTGGCTGCAGCTTTTGCTGCAGTGGCGGCTGCCGCGCAGGAGCCTTAGTAGTAGCGGGAACCGCAGCGAGCCGCAGCGTTTCGTGAGTGTCACTGCCTCTGCCATAACAGCAACCACTGCCACTACCACTGTTAATGCCAGAGGCAGAGCTCTCTAGTGCCACCTGCTTCCTGACGTTTATAAGGTCATAGGAGATGGTGCTGGCGTAGATCTCCAGTATTAAATTGAGGTAGTGGAGATCCTTCAGGACAAAGTGCCCTAAGGCGCCAGCAGCGGTAAGCGGTGGCGCTACCACCAGCACTTTAGAGGAGTCGATGCCCAGTACAGCCATGTCCTGCGTATTGGCAATGGGCTTGAGTAGTCCCACTTGTCCTGCCATGGTGGCAGCACGCCCTTTGACATGCTGGCGCGTGTCCGCAGAGAGGTGATCGGGAAAATACCGCAAGAGCTGACCCGACTTAGTGTCAAGCAGTACTACGGTGCAGTGTGCTACCTCAAATATGCGGTCTACCAGTTCAAGGCAGGAGCGAATCATGGCCAGTACCCTTTACCCTTCCCCTCGGCTGTTAGGCCTTAATCATAGGCAACCAAGCAATCACTGATGCAAGCAGACATCAGTCATCTTGTGGTGGCACCCCCAAAACAGGGAATCCGGCGTCATCCCACGCAATGTTCTTAATGCGGCAGTGGCGGTCAGGATTCCAGAGCGGATCACCCTCGATCTCACGATAGCTACGGCAGTGATATACCAAGAGGTCAGTGCCATCCTCAGCACGCGTGACGGAGCAGTGGCCAGGGCCATATTGCTGGTTCTCGTAGCTGGTCGTAAAGATTGGCTCTTTAGCTTTATGCCAGCTGTTGCTGTCCATCAGGTCAGCGTTTGCATCAGCCCACAGCAAGCCTATGCAGTAGTTTTCATCAGTAGCTGCGGCCGAGTAGAAGACAAAGACCTTACCGTGGCGCTGCAGCACTGCGGGGCCCTCGTTAACCAAGAAGCCTTTGCACTCCCAAGCAAATTCTGGTTTGGTCAGCATGATCTGCTTGTTCTCTAAAGTCCAGCCATTGACTAGGGGCGCAAGGTAGAGGTTGGAGTTACCTGGGATGCTGCGGTCTTGCTGGGCCCAGAGATAGTAGTGCTTTCCCTTGTGGCAGAAAGTGGTGGCGTCTAGGCTAAAGGTGTCCATAGAAGTGACCATTTGCCCCAGTTCTTCCCACTTGCCGGTTATAGGGTCGGCATCATGGCAACACAAGACATACATGCGATGCTGGAAAGCGTGATACGCAATCTCACGATTAGGAGCGGCAGCAAAGTAGATATACCATGCCCCATCGATAAAGTGCAGCTCTGGAGCCCAGATGAGATCACTCATAGGCCCGTTTTCATGCTTAACCCAGACGGTATGCTCTTGAGCCTGAGGGAGGCCTAACAGATCAGGGCTATAACGCAGGACAATGCGATCGTACTCTGGCACGGAAGCTGTGAAGTAATAGCCGCCTTCAACCTGCAAGATGAAAGGGTCAGCACGCTGCGGAATAAAAGGATTAGGAAAGTGTTGCACTGCTATATTTCCATGAATGTAGTGTGTGGCACTAAGGACTGCTTGACTTAATAGAAGACGGAGCTTGAGGCAAGCACACAAGCAAATATGCCCCAGCTGCAGAGAGGCTCAGGGTCACCTGCACCATTCATCTCGAGAGTCATTGCGCTGTATGGTGTGGACCGTACCACACTGAACCTTGCCACCGTCACCTCTGAGATCACTCACTCCTAACTTAGTGTGTGGCCTGCTGCAGGCGCATGCGGGCCAGTTTGCGCTGCACTTCGGCCATCGTGGCACGATCGACTTTTAAGAGCTTCACGGCGGCGGCGACAGCGAGGTTGCACACACCAGGGATGATGGAAACCATCAGAATGATACCCTGTAAGGCGGCCTCACTTTGCTCCGTGGCCTTAGCGTCATACTCAAAGAACGACAATAAAAAGCCCACTAAGGCACCGGCGAGCGCCAAACCCACCTTAAGACAGAAAAGGTTAGAGGAGAAGGAGATACCCGTGCACTTATTGCCCGTCTTGAGCTCGTGCGCATCATCCACATCAGAGATGATGGCCCAGAAGAGAGGCACACCGATCGAGGCTACTACCGTCTTAAAGATGTTGTAGGCAGTCACCAGATATGGCGAACTAAAATCAAGGAAGTAGAAGCCAAAGCTTAACAGTGCGGCACTGATGTTAACCCAGAAGAAGACCTTGAGTTTGCAAAAACGTCGTGCAAATGGCTGCGCCAGCACACAGCCTAACATCATGCCGCCAATACCTGAGGCGATGTAGATTGAGCTAAAGGTGCTGTCCTGCCCCATAACCCAAGTGGTAAAGAACATGACGGCACCAGAGCCGATAAAGCCAGGGAGCACGTTAAGGCCGGTGACCAGCAGCATGGCGCGGAATTGGCCGTCACGGAAGGCTTCTTTGAAGTCAGTCCACATCGAGGTTGGGCGGCGCTCAGGGACGATACGCTCTTTTACGCCAGCAAAGCACCACAGATAGCCGATGACACCTAAGGTCGCAGCAATAGCAATAGCCATTTGGAAGCCTTTGGCCTTATCGCCACCACCGAGTAACTCGGCTAAAGGCAACACGGCAAGAGCGACAATGAGCTGAGCTAAACCGGCGAGCACAAAGCGGAAGCTCTGGCAGGAGACGCGATCTTGAGGATCATTGGTCATCACACCATTAATAGAGCAATAAGGCACGCCTGTCGCGGTACTAAACAACGAGGAGATGAAGTACATGCCTAAGGCGTAGGCAAACTTAGGAGCGTAGTCCCAATCAGGGGTGATGAACATAGCGGCGGTGGTAATGCCAAAAGGCACAGCCATCCACAGCATCCATGGGCGATAGCGGCCCCAACGTGATTTGGTGCGATCGGCCAGCGCGCCCATTAAGGCGTCAGTTACGGCGTCGATGCAGCGCACGATGAGCATGATGATGCCCACGTGCTCTGGCTTAAGACCGTAGATGTCGATGTAGAAGTAGCTTAAAAAGAGTACAGCCGTGCCTAAGGCGATATTGGCCGAGAAGTCGCCCATGCCGTAAGCGATTTTCTCAGATAGTCCCAGCTTGGGAATAACGATGGCGCTAGGTGTGGCGTTGCTTGTACTGCTTGCCCCGACAGTGGCGCTGGCGCTTGCTCCCAGCTGCGCTCCTGCATTTTGTTGCATGATCTGCCCTTTTTTCTGTGCCCCTTTGGCGGATCGACACTAGCCACATGACAGCGTGTTCCAGAGGGCGGTGATACATCTGTAGGTTGGGGGCGTGAGCTCAGCTGAGCTTACCCTCAATCATGAGATAAGTGTCTTGTCAGGACAGCACTTATCCCTGAAAGCGCCAAAAGACGCTCTGCGCTCCTTAGCGTTAGTGACGCTCTGTGTGCGTTGCAGGGGCATTGTAGACAAGGGCCAAAACGCGCTATTGCAAAAATGCACAGGAGATATCAGGAAACAAACTTGGCACTATCCCCATCAACTCAATTTCTGCGCTACATCACATTTGCTCGTGCACGTCATCTGTGCGCAGCTGTTCTGCGGAGTGCTGCTGTGAGATAACACTGTCCCAGCACGTGAGGCGTACTGAGGTGGCGTAAGAAGAGGAGGAATAGAGCACCACCCACGCCGCCGCTACAATCATCAACATTACCAACACCCTTAGGTCATACCAGCGAACTTAAGCCCACCATGGCTTTATGGTGTTCTTGGAGTGCGGCCATGCATCTTGGGGATTAGTGCTGCAAATGGCAGCTATAGCGCTTACAGACTGATTGGGCGCATCTTAATCAACCTGCGGAAGCGGTTATGACGCGCTGCGCGGTGCTGGTCTCTCTTAGGTTCGTGGGCTCGATGGAGTAGAAGCATGCAGCAGACACGAAGTCGAGTTGCGCCTTCTCAGGGGAAAGGCTGCTCTGTATCGCTACTGGACGCGAGCGGAGGTGCTCCTTAAGTGGCTGGACACAGTCACCAACCCGACCGTGAGGAGGTCTGGGATAATTTTGGTCAAGCTGATAAACACATGCTTTATGGGCATGCATCAGACTATCTCGAGGTAAAACTTGAGCGCAAAGTAAGGAACCTTACCTCAGTTTTGTGGCATAAGCCCCTTGCTTTGGCCCATATTACCTTTAAGTAGGTGACCAAGAAACGCCTTATTTATGCGCTTTGTAAAAATGAAGCTAGACCTCCTCACGATCGGACCCACCCTTGGCGTAGACATGAAAAAAAGCCACCGCACTGCCGCACGGTGGCTTTTCTCAATAGGGACGCTTAAGCAGCAATCCTCAGCGCTGTGCTGCGCATGGCTGTGCAGCTCGCGCTTAAGGCTTTTGCCGTTAGTTGATAGTGGACGTGTTGCGATCTTGCGCCGTTAAGCGGAAGAAGCTCAGCGCGTGCGTCAAGTTCTCTAAGTCCTTTAAGGTCGATTCAATAGACTGTTGCTGAACTTGCGCTTGATGCGTCATCTCGGCCGAAGCGTTGTTTACGCTCTGGGCATTGGTGGAAATCTCGGAAGTAGCAGTGGTTTGCTCCTCTGTCGAGGTCGCAATCTGCGTCACCTGATTGTTAACCTCAACCACATGCGTGGTGATGTCGTTAAGCAAGTTCTCAAGCTCCTTGGCATCCTGCGCCACATTGTCCATGTTCTGCACTGAGAGCTTAATGGACTCAGTCGTAGCATGCGCTTCTTTTTGGATGCTCTCGACCATGCGCGAGATCTCATTGGTAGAGGATGCAGTACGCGTCGCTAAGGCACGCACCTCATCTGCTACCACAGCAAAGCCACGACCGGCATCACCAGCACGAGCCGCCTCAATAGCCGCATTTAAGGCTAAGAGGTTGGTTTGCGCGGCAATATCACCAATGGTGTTCACAATGGAGCTAATCTCACGGCTTTGCGCAGCCAAGCGCTCCACCTTATTGGAGTTGTCCTTGGTGTTCTCCACCTGTTGCTGCACGTTCTCAAAAGCGCGCTGCACCATGTTAAGACCGTTGGAGGTGATGTCCTTGCACTGAGTAGAGCCGTTAGCCGCAGTCTCGCAGTTACGGGCGATGTCAGCAGTGGTCGATACCATCTCATCGGAAGCCGCAGCTACGGTGATAGCTTGCGATTGCACGTTGTTGGTGGATTGCACAATGCTGTCAGATGCTTGATGCAGCTTGTTGAGCTCCTCTTGTAAGCGCACGCACTCCGATTGCGTCATGCCCACAATCTGCCCCACCGAGTTGCGCATCTTGCTTAAGGACTGGCGATATTGGCCAAACTCGTCAGCGCTACCGGACTCCACTGAGAAGTTGAAGTCACCGTCAGCCATGCGTGTCATAAAGCCAATAGCCGAGTGCACCTGCTTGGCGATGTAATTGGAGATATACAGACCAATGAAGAAGGCCACGATCACGCTAACCGCTGCTAAGACGGAGATGACGTAGATAGTGGTTGGATCAGCCGCAGGAGAGGATACCGCGATACACATCTCCGTTTGCATGGCGATCAACTGCCCAGAGCTTGATTGCGATTCTGCTACATGTGGCAGGACATCACGGCAGTAAATCTCCAGTAAGCTGGCATCGGTGGTATTTTGCTGCCGTAAAACTGGCAGGATATTTTGGTTGATGGTCTCATTGATAGCCTTAGTGGAGTTATACATGCTGGTGACTAAGGCTTTGTATTCAGGATCCGAGGAGAAGTTGACGTTAAGGGCGTTAACGCTGTTATCAACATGCTGTATCAGTGTTGGGGCGTCACGGAGCAGGTCAGCAAAGTCGTACTCGGTGTCGGTAGGATTGAGGCCACGGCAGAACTTGAAGTTGATTTCTTGCACCGCAATCTGCAGGTTATTGATGCGGCGGAAGGCACCATTTAAGGTATCGTCAATGGTTAAGGCTGCTTGCTGGGAGGTAGAGAGCGCATTAATGGAAGTGATCACAATCAGGAGATTGATGACGATGACAATCATGAATCCCGTGAGGATCTTGGCTTTGGTTTTGAGGTTTAGGAAGAATTGCATTCTCTAATCTCTCCTCAGCGACTGCTCTTGTGGCTTAGCCTGAAGTGTGAGCTTGAGACCGATGTCAGTGCTGACAGCGGCGAGGACAAGCCGCAAGCTTGGCGCAAGAAAAGTCAAGTAGCACTTAAATTGATGGGGTATAAGTTGCACTCTTTATGCAAAACACACGCTCTGTTAAAACGAGAGCAAGAGCGTAACCTGTGGTGAGAACCAAGCGAGTGTGACGCAAGAAAAACAAAGCACCCAAAGTGCTTGTTTTTGCCCTTGTTTGGCCCCAAAAATTGGGGAGGAAACAAGGTGGTTTTGGTCAGTCTAATGGAAAGCTGCAAGCAAAAACAATCCCTAGTACACGCAATATGTGGTGAAATGCACCTTTTTGGCGCCAAATAGGTAGTAGCTATTCATTTGTGGGCAAAGTAGGCAGCTAGAATGGGGAGACGGTGGTGATAGCGGCATAGGTAGGGGGCAGAGAGGTGTGGCGTCACGCGCAAGAGCTTAAGGGCAGGGAATAGGTAGGATGTGGTTGTGGGCTCTAGTGGTAATAGCCGGTGAGGGCTCAAGTGCGCTAATATGGCAGCTTTTTGCGTGGAAATAAGATGGCAGAGCAAGGCCGCGTCGTAAGTGAGCGTCCTTGTGGTTGTAGGGTGCCAAGAGTGTGAGCAGAGTGTAGTTGAGTTGTAAGTGCAGCTTAGCTGTAAGAGAAGGGAACCATAACAACGGGGGAGGACAGCAGGAGTTGCATGGGAGTGTTGCTGCAAGGGAGTGGTAATGGTGGTGAAAACAGGGGCAGCGCCTGTGGTTGTGTCTGCCGCAGGCTGTGTCAAGCTACCCCTGACATCACGAATGCTTTCGGCAGGACACAAAGAGGAGTGGCCTGCTAACGAAAGCGGCCTAAATCTACACTAAGCAGGTAAAGATGAGGTTATGCTTCTGTTAAGCCTGACGTGCGCTGGTAGTGGTACGTGGTGCGCTGGCGGTGCCTCGATGATGCCACGGTGGTGCCTTTCCTTAGGAGGAGTCTTACCTTAAGTGTAGTAGCTAAGAGCGAGGGCGTTTTCCCCTTGTGTGCGCTCAGCTACTTGCCATTAACCTACCGCAAGATATATCGCGGTAGCGACGCTCGACGCTCCATCCATATCAGGTTGCTGCATCAAGGGGCTTAACCCCACCTAAAAGGCCGATTTTAAGCCAATAACATAGGGAGAAAATACTTTGAAGGCAAAAGGAGAAAACGCTCTTGCTGTCGCTACATCGCAGAGGTAGGGGCGCTACCTATGGGCCGCAAAATAAAAAAGCCAGCACCGCATTCTCACCTCTTTGTCCCTGCAGCACGCTTAAGGTGCGCAGACGGATGTTGCAGATGATTATTACGGTCTGGCTGTTTGTCTTTAGCTTTTCACACCACCATCATCACCACAGTCATGCTGTGGCGGTGTTTTAGCCCCTGTAGCTTGGCGTTCAGGGGCTGGGTGAGGGCTAAGTTAGATTCTTTGCTTTGCCTTAACCGGAGCAGCAGGCGCGGCTGGAGCAGCGCCAGCAGTAGCGACGGCAGTAGAGGCAGAAGCAGCGACGGCCTTTACTGGGTGACGTGCCTCGTGTACGGCGTAGCTCTCGTGATTAGCGTTGCGTAAGTGCAGGAAACTCATGATTGCGATCATGATGATAAAGCCTGTACCTAAGCTTAAGAACACATTCTCCGTAAAGCCTGCCACTAAATAACCGCAGGCCGCAGAGAAGGCTGCAATTAAGGCAAAAGGCAGCTGCGTCGACACGTGTTCGATGTGCACGCAGCCCGCACCGGCAGAGGACAGAATAGTCGTATCCGAAATTGGCGAGCAGTGGTCACCAAAGACGGAGCCCGCTAAGGTCGCTGACAGCACGATAATGATAAGGCCGCCGGTTGGGTCAATCGCCTGCGCCACAACCACCACGATTGGAATGAGAATACCAAAGGTGCCCCATGCCGTACCAGTAGAGAACGAGAGGAAGCTCGCGATTAAGAAGATGATCGCTGGCAGCAGATTACCCAGCATGCCCATATCGTTCTGCACGATGGTCGAGATAAAAAGCTGCGTTTGCAGCATGTCGCGGCAGACACCGGAGATAGCCCATGCCATGACTAAGATCATGTTGGCTGGGATCATGGCCTGCACGCCCTTTAAGACGCCGTTCATGAACTCCTTTAAGGTCAGTAAACGACGGCCGACGAACATGATAAAGGCCACGAGCAGGGCGGCAAAGGAGGCAATGACTAAGGCAGGGCCAGCGCTGGTGTTACCGAAAGCTGCAGCCACGGTGTGGTAGGCAGGATCATCACCCCAATAGCCACCCACATACAGTAAGGAGAGGGTAGCAAAGACGATTAAGGCTAAGATTGGCACCACCATGTCAAGGACGCCGCCCTTTTCGGTGACGACATCGATGTTATCGGCTGAGCCATCGGAGCTGTTGGTATAGCCATTCTTAATGGTGTCGATTTCGGCTTTGCGCATCAGGCCAAAGTCAAAATTGCCGACGGCCACTAAGAGCACCATGGCGATGGAGAGCAGCGCGTAGAAGTTCCATGGGATGGTGGCAATAAAGGCCTCCATCTCCGAGCCTTGGATACCAGAGCTCTTTAAGTTGGAACCGACAGCAGCAGCCCATGAGGAGATAGGGGCAATGATGCATACTGGCGCAGCCGTGGAGTCGATGATGTAGGCCAGCTTAGCGCGGGAGATGCGGTATTTGTCCGTGATTGGACGCATCACCGTACCTACCGTTAAGCAGTTGAAGTAATCATCGATGAAGATGAAAGCACCTAAGAGGGAGGTGGAGAGCAGGGCGCTGCGGCGGCCCTTGATCTTCTTACTGGCCCAATCGCCGTAAGCGCGGGAGCCACCGGCCATGGCAATGACATACACCAAGGAGCCTAAAAGCGAGCAGAAGAGGATGATGTTCATGTCAACCTTGTTGACCATCATCTCAAAAGCGTGCTGCACGGTACCGACGATGACAAAGTCCTCGTTCATACCGATGGTGTAGATTAAGGTACCACTGAGGATGCCGATCAGTAAGGACGAGAACACTTCCTTGGTGATCAGCGCTAAGGCCACAGCGATGATAGGCGGCACAATGGATAGTACGCCAGCGTAGTATGGTTCCATAGCAAAAAATCAAACGCCCCGAGCCAGAATGTAAGTGCAAGCTCACTGCACTGAGCTTCGGTAAAGAGGCCAGTTAACAGCAGACACTTAGGCAACGATCGCGGAGCTTTTGTCCGAAATGAAAGTCAATGGGGCGCGGCAGTGCACACCTCGTAGTTTGTGGCGGACATAGCGGCACGGGGTATAGGAGACTGCGCTTCAGTACAAAGTCTTGCACCAAAACAGCTCACAAGAGTGCCTTTTCCTGCCAAAAAGTGGCGGCATTATACCATTTAGCGCCAAAAACAGCCTTTTTGTGCACTGATGCTGTGCATTAGGGGCAAAAGGAGAGGGAGAAGTGTGAGGTCGGGATGGAGGATGGCGCTGGGGCGCAACGTATGAGCGCAGATGTGGAGGTAAAGAGGGCGTTTTCACCTTGTTTGAGCAAAGCTCCTTGCTATTAACCTACCTCAAGATACGTCGCGGTAGCGACGCTCGACGCTCCATATCAGGTTTCTGCATAAAGGGGCTTAAACCCACCTAAAAGACCGGTTTTAAGCCAATGACATACTTTGAAGGAACAAGGGGGGAAAACGCTTTCGAATCTACAGGGCTCTCCCTGTAAGCAGGAGGGCGCAGGTTAGTGTCGCTTTTTAGGGTAGGTAGGCAGAAACTAAAAGAGCGGCCGTAGCCGCTCCTGTGCTCAAGAGGCCAAGGCCTCCTCGTTCAGCACGCTTGTCTCATCACCGGCGTTGACGCTGTGCTACAGCGTAAAGTTACCGCTTGGTACCTTTGGCGTGGAGATATCGTTATTAACAGCACCCGTGCTCTTGCCAGACTTAGCGCCATTAGCAGGGACAGCGCCATTGCTATTGCTATTGCTATTGCTGTTACCGTTAATGGTATTGCTCTCGCTCTCGTCGCCTTGCGCGTTAATAGCAGAGTTGCTCTCACCCTCGGTGCCCTTGCTGGCAGTAGGAGAGGTGCTGTTTTCCCCCTCAACACCGCCTTGAGCCTCTTCAGCCTCTTGCTCATTGAGCTCTTGGCGTGCTTGAGCCTCCTTTTGGGTAGCCTCAGCGTATACACGACGGTCTTGAGCTGATGGCTGGGCTGGAGCCATAGCGGCGCGTTTGACCACCTGCATCTTATTGATGGTAGCTTGTGGATCGCTCTCCTCACCAATATCGATGCTGACCTCGCCATCGGTAACGTATTGCTTACCGTCAGGGCCACGCTCATAGGAGTAGGTTGGGGCGGCAGCGTATTGGCCACCAGCGCTCTTGTGCGCTTGCTCGTGAGTACGCACTTCCTGATCGCGTGCCTTGAGGGGACTGCCATTAATTAACTCACCAAGGTGGTGCAGAAGGCTAAAGGCTGCTAACAGATGACATAATGTCACCCCATGTTACAAAACAAAAACAAGCCTTTAGCCACTGAGGGCAATTATACAGACTCA
>JAHLFE010000006.1 GCA_018884035.1 Candidatus Anaerobiospirillum pullicola | reverse complement strand
GGGTTCTTGACCTTATTTTGACCATAAGCCACATGCTTTATCCAAGATCTACCTTGAGATAGGGCTCATGAAAAGCCTTGTTTATGGGCTTGGTAAAAATGAACTTAGATCTTCTCATGGTCGGCCCCCTCCACTAAACTACCTCTTCCTACCCCAGAAACAACAAAGCCCTACCACTGGTGGTAAGGCTTTGTGCTCTACAGCGCGTATCGCTCTGCAGGCGCTACGCGCTTAACCGTGCTGAGCAGATCTTAGCTGCGCTTAGCGACGCTTCTTGTTCTTCTTTTTGTTGTTCTGCCCACGGCCATGCGTGCTCTGCGGACGTTGCACCTGTAACTTCGTTGCCGCACTTGGTGCCTGTGGCGCGACCACAGTTGGCTGCACTGTAGATTGCACTGTGGACTGCAGGGCGGTATCACCGCCTAAAGCACCGCCACCGGCGTTACTGTCACCGCCCTCAGCTGCCGTCTTAAAATCAGGCACACCGCCATTGTGCTGCGCCTCTGCTTGGGCCTTGAGAAATGACTCCTTAACCTGTCGCGCGTGCTCAGCGAGGAAAGGCACATTGTGGTACGCACTGTTAGGGCCAAAAGGCTTCTTGTGCGCACTACCCTTCTTTAAGTATGGCAGCAGGATGTTGTAGAGGCGATCCACGCTCTTGTCAATGGAGTTAATCTCCGCCGCCTGCTGACAACGCTCTGACCAGTCTTCCTCTAAGAGTTGCTCTAAGGCATCCACCCAAGGCGCAATTTCCTCATCGGTTGGCAGGCAGTAGAAGTCCTTTTCACAGCTCTTTGGAATTGGCAAGACTAAACCACCAACACCAGCGCCGCCCATAGCCTCAGGTAAACCGCCATTGTCGGTGGCTAACACCGGAATGCCGTTTAAGGTAGCCTCTGTCGCGACACGGCCCCAGCTCTCATGCCATAGCGATGGTGCCACTAAGACCTTTGTTAAGGCATACACCTCAGAGATGTTGCGGGTGTGCTCCGCAAGGTCGATCATTGGCAGCGCCTGCAGGATCTCCATCTCACGCGCAGCTTCGTTGTTACCGGCCTCCGAGGTACCACCTAAGAGCAGCGCGCCATTGGCATCATGTAGGTTGTGCATGATATTGGCAAAGTTGCCACGGCTCTTCACGATTAAGAACTGCTGCTTGCTGTCAGGGTGACGCGCGTAGTACGCTAAGATCAGCTTGATAAAGATCGCGATACCCTTAGCTGGGATTGGGTTAATCAGGGTGACGTAGTAAGGGTTACGGTCTTCTTTATTGGCTAAGGCCATGCGTGGGTCAATAAAGTTGCCCACCGTCTCGACATCGATGTTAGCCTTGTCTTTGTAGAGCTTCTGCGTGGCCTTGGAGGTGGTAAACACCATGTCGCAGTCAGAGAAGCTGTAGCTTAAGTGGCTACCATTACACAGTGCATACACGACCTGAAAGCCACGGGCTTGAGCCTCACGGCGTAAAGCCACCGAGAAAAGATCGCCGCTATAGCCCATCACGACATCAGGCTGGAAGCTCTCCAGCATGCCGATAAAATGGCTGTAGATTCTGTTTTGCTCTGCGGCTGTAATATCATCGGTGTCTAAGTTGTCCGTAAGCACCATGCAATACTCCATATTGTTGATATGGAACTTCACATAGTCATTAGGGACGAGACGCGCGGCTTTTTCCTTGTCTGGCTCGGCGGCTTTAGCTTCAGAGAGCTGCCGCAGCATCACGCTCTTCATCTGGTCGTAGGTTTCTTTAAAGCCCTTTGGGTCGTCGGCCACAGAAGCGGTGAGAATCTTGACCTCAATGCCGCGCTCTTGCAGCTTGGAGAGCATCAAGCGGCAGCGGATTGCGGCACCGCTGCTGGTGTCGAGCAAGCTTGGAATGGAGTACCACAGAATTTTATAAGCCATAGGGCAAAACCTAAAACCTTGTGAAAAGACGACAAGCAGTGCCAGCAAAGTGGAGCTGGCAAGTAAGCCTAGCAGCGCTACCAGCTAAAGCTATAGCCACTCATTCTTGCCATTTAAGTGCCATGTAGAAACGGCACCTGTTGACACCGTCTTTACTGGCTGTGAGTTGGGGCCGCACAGGGGTAGTGTTAGCTTACTGCAGCTATATCCGGACAGTCCGGCGTGATCTCGGCGCTGCCACCAACGCTCTTTTCTATTGTACGCACTTACGCTCAAGCGCGCATTACCACCTTACAACGTGGCGCCTCTTAGCACAGCCGCAAAGCTCTTTACCACCCAACAGCCGCCCCCTGACTGCACCCGCCACCAGATACATCCACCTCAGCACCGTCGCGAGTAAAGGCCCCTTCTCTTGAGCGCAGGAACTAAGGAGCAACTGTCTTCAGAGATGACGTAATTTCAGGCAATCATGCGTGCTGCAACTTAAGATAGGTTAAGGCTCACCTGCACCATTCCTTTCGAGAGGTGGTCGTTCCTTTCACTTAATCTTGCAGCAATCACTTATGAGAGCACTTGTTCCTCAGCGCCAGCCGCAAGCCACAAACCACAAAGCGCCTCACGGCGCCTTATCTCAGGGGCGTTGAGCTTGCACGCTGGCATGCCCAATCAGCACGCAAGCACACCGCATCAGTAATGAATCGCTGAGCAGCAATAGCCGCCTCTTATTGATAACGCCGATAAACATCAGGTTTTTGCTGTAGACGTGAGTAGAGCTGAGCGCATACTCTGTGCTACGATTCAAGATAAGAAGTAGCGGCTCGCAACCTCTGTTCTGGGTAAATACAACCAGCACAACACTCTTAGATCTTGCGTGTTTTCCTTGAGAGCATTGCCCCGAGCTCTTGGTTTGAGAGCGTTTTCTCTATTGTTCCTTAAGAGTATTTTCCCCTATGTTATTGGCTTAAAATCGGCCTTTGAGGTGGGCTTAAGCCCCTTGATGCAGCAACCTGATATGGAGCCTCAAGCGTCGCTAACGCGACGTATCTCTAAGGTAGGTTAATGACAAGTAGCTGTGCTCACACATGGGGAAAACGCTCTCCTTGGTCTTTGCCCTTGCTCTAACTTTGAGGTGGGGGGTGTTGCCTTTTACGGCAGTCCCTTGCTTAGCCTTGCTTGGTCGCTACAAGCAAAAACCCCACATGACACAGCAGCCAAACACGGCCACTACGCCACGTGGGGTTCTTTGCGCCTCAAAGGTGACTTAAACACCTGAGGCCTTAGTGCAGCTGCGGCTTAGTCCAGCTCAACATCATCAGGGATGTTAGCGTTGTGATAAACCTCTTGCACATCATCGAGATCCTCTAAGTAGTCGATCATGCGCATGAACTTCACCGCCGCATCAGCATCCAGCGCGGTCTCGGTCGAGGCCGTCATGGTCACCTGAGCATTCGATGGGGTAAAGCCCTTAGCATTAAAGGCGTCAACCACATCAGCAAAGGCCTCTGGCGTGGTGTAGATATCCACGGAGCCATCGTCGTTAACCACCACATCGTCGGCACCAGCCTCAAGGCCGATGTCCATAGCGGTCTCCTCGTCGATTGGCATCTTGCCATCATCGTCTGGCACAAAGTTGATCACACCCTTCTTGGTGAAGAGGTATGCCACCGAGCCATTGGTGCCTAAGTTGCCACCAAACTTGGAGAAGCCGTGACGCACATCAGAGGCAGTACGGTTACGGTTGTCGGTCATGCACTCGACCATCACCGCCACACCACCAGCACCATAACCCTCATAGGTGATGGACTCTAAATCAGCGCCCTCACCACCACCAACGCCACGCTCAATAGCGCGCTTAATGGTGTCACGAGTCATGTTCTGCGCTAAAGCAGAAATCACCGCCGAACGTAAGCGTGGATTCGAGCTCTCATCGCCACCACCTAAACGGGCAGCAGTGGTGATCTCACGGATTAACTTGGTGAAAATCTTACCGCGCTTGGCATCCTGGGCAGCTTTACGGAAGCGGATATTGGCCCACTTGGAGTGACCTGACATAAATAACTCCTATTTCTCGAAATCGGTAATGGCAATGGCCAGCTCTTGCAAGGCTTCTGGCGAAGCCACATTTGGTGCCTCCGTCATTAAGCACGCAGCCGCCGTAGTCTTAGGGAAAGCGATCACGTCACGGATATTCTCCGTGTGCGTAAAGAGCATGGTGAGACGGTCTAAGCCAAAGGCCAAACCAGCATGAGGAGGTGCACCAAAGGACAGCGCATCCAGTAAGAAGCCAAACTTCATGCGGGCTTCCTCGTCTGAAATGCCTAAGACCTTAAACACGGCCTTTTGCATGTCCTCATTGTGAATACGTACCGAGCCACCGCCCACTTCGTAGCCGTTAATCACCATGTCATAAGCATCAGCAAAGACACTCATTGGATCGGCAATCAGCTGCTCTGGGGTCACCTTCGATGGTGCCGTAAAAGGGTGGTGCATCGCGGTTAAACCGGCTTCCTCAGTCATCTCAAACATTGGGAAGTCAATCACCCATAAAGCCTTGTAACCTGGGCCCACTAAGTCGTGGTCACGTGCGGTCTGGCAACGTAAAGCGCCCATAAAGGTCTGGCACTTCACCGTCTTGCCGCAGCCGATAAAGACGATATCACCGTCCTTAGCGCCGCACTCCTGAGCCACCTTGACTAAGAGCTCTGGGGTGACGTGCTTGGCAAAGGAAGATTGTAAGCCCTCAGCGCCTTTGGCCAGCTCATTGACCTTGATGTACATCAGGCCACCGGCACCTAACTTCTTTACAAAGTCAGTGTAGCCATCAATGTGCTTGCGGCTCAGCTTAGCGCCACCTGGCAGCGCCAAGCCCACCACCTTGCAAGTAGGGTCATTAGCTGGCTCAGCTAAAACCTTGAACTCGGTGTCCTTGACGAGCGCATCTAAAGAATGCAGCTCAAAGTCGATACGCAGATCAGGCTTATCGGAGCCAAAGCGCTCCATCGCCTCAGTCCACGTTAACACTGGCAGCTTACCTAAATCGTAGTTCGCCTCTTTCTTGAAGAGACCTACCATCATCTCCTCCATTAAGTCACGCACATCCTGCGAGCTCATAAAGGAGGTTTCGATATCGATCTGGGTAAACTCTGGCTGACGGTCGGCACGCAAGTCCTCATCACGGAAGCACTTGGTGATCTGATAGTAGCGATCAAAGCCTGCCACCATTAAAAGCTGCTTAAACAGCTGTGGGGATTGAGGCAGAGCGTAGAACTTACCGTGGTGAATACGCGATGGCACCAGATAGTCGCGGGCACCCTCTGGGGTGGCCTTGGTCAGCATTGGCGTCTCGACGTCGATAAAGCCATGCTCATCTAAGAAGGCACGCACGCAGCGGGTCAGCGCATGACGCTTTAAGAAGTTGCGTGCGATCTCAGGACGACGTAAGTCGAGGTAGCGATAGCGTAAGCGCTGCTCCTCGGTATTGTCCTGATTGAAATCTAAAGGCAGCACGGCGGACTTATTGAGGATCTCTAAGGCCGAGGCATAAACCTCAATCGCACCCGACTTGAGGTTAGAGTTAACCTGCGACTCAGGGCGCTTTCTGACCGTGCCAACGACCTTAATGCAGTACTCATTACGTAAGGTGGAGGCAGTTTCGTGCACGTCTTTAACGTCTGGCTCAAACACCACTTGCACTAAACCACTACGATCACGCAGATCGATAAAAATGAGGCCACCTAAATCGCGGCGTTTGCTGACCCAGCCGCATAGGGTAACGGTTTGCCCCTCTTCGTGCAAACCGACTTGATCACAGTAATGCGTGCGCATTGACATTGGTCTAAAGCCTTTTGAAAAAACGGGATGCGATCATGCTGCTCTAAGCTGCTCTAAGCTGCTCTACGCTGTTATAAGTTGCTCTACGCCGCTCTCTGCAGCTCTACGCTGTGCGTGTGCCTACTAAATTCAGGGACTGCACCCGATAGTAGAAACAAGCACGGTGAGCTTCAGCTTGTTATTGGGACTAAGTAGTAGCATCAGTGACGGCTGCTAGAGGAGTGCTGGCAACATGCCACTCCTCAAGATTAATGGTACAGATAAGCTTGCACCTATCTTCAGCAGCGGCACGCATGCTTAACCTCAATCCGTAAGCTCAGCTATGAAGTCAGTCGCTCCGTGGGCCTTTACAGGCAAAATCTGCCTGTCACTAAGGCAGGTAAGGCCACTTACCAGCAAGTAAGAACACTAAGCCGACAAAAGTGCAATTAAGCTGCGGCGGGCGCCAACAAAAACAAGAGACAGCATGGGATGCAGGCAAGCTAAGGAACTAGCTGGCCTGAGTTGCGTGCGGACAAGAAGCGCAAGCAGAGGAGGCAGGGGCGGCAGGAGTGGCGGGGGATGGCTTTTCGCTGGCAAAAGGATGCTTGGAGCTACCAAAGACACCCACACCCTTTAACTCGCAGCTGCTGGCAGAGATGAGCTTCACGAGGGTATCTTGATGGCACTCAGGGCAAGTAGTTAAGGCCGGAGCATTGATGCTCTGGAGCTTAGTTAACGTATGTCCGCAATGGGAGCAGCGGTACTCATAAAATGGCATTTGTAACCTTTCAGGCCGCCAGGCCCGCTCTCTAATCTCGCAAAAATCAGTGGTGATGCTGGCAAAGGGCTAACGCCACACCAGCTATGTGAACAGCAAATTATAGCCTTTTTCTGTGATAGTGTGCACCCCTGCATGATGGCGCGGTGCAACATCGGCAAACAACTACTACACTAAGCAGCCCTTGACATGGTCACGGCCATTACGCGCCAGCTCTCTAGGGTAAGTTCGCCTTACCAGAGGTGTAAACAGAGCCTAAAGCACGATGACAGTTGTGGTGATAAGCAACCGACTACCCCTATGTGCCTATGGGGTATTCGACTGCACAGGTCGGAATTTATGGCAATCATGCGTACCCCATCTTAGGTAGGCTCAGGCTCAGGCTCACCTACACCATGTATCTCGAGGTGTAGGCTGTTGCCAGCCTCTCCCCTGCATACGTCAGTTATGGGATCACTCATCCTAACCCTACCAACTACCAACAGTGTTACCACCTCTAAGAAGCACTCTCACTTGCACGAGCAGCTCTCTTTGCTCCGCACAGATCACTCTGCGCTCCTGCGCCTGCTCGTAGGCACAGGCACAGGTCAATGGTGCTAACGGCTCTCAGAGATGGCAACACCGCTGGTACTGCTCACTACAGCTGGTTAGACTGCGTGTTGAGCTTGCGGGTCACAAACATGATGATACCCAGCATGATCACCAAGAGTATGGTGCCCACAAGCAACGCATACGCCTCGATATGCACAATGGCAAAGAGCACCGCATACATCGCAAGAAGCAGTGCGGTGACACAAAGCGCATTACGCTTGGAGGCAAAGACTGCCTTGAGGTAGAGGCCAATCATGCTACTCATAAGCAGCGCCGCCACCACATACGACAGCGTAAAGGAGACATGCTCGCTCAGCGACAGCAACACCATATAGAACAGAATCAGCGCCGCACCAATGACCACGTACTGCACCAGCGACACCATATGCTGGGAAATAAGCTCAAAGGCCAACACCGACACAAAGGTCATGGCAATAAAAAGCAGCACGTATTTGGTGAGGCGATCAATTAAGACATACGACTCCGAGGTATCACTTAAGCCAATCTCAAAGCCGTCGTACATTGAGTAGCTTGAGGTGCTCTCACTAAAGGCAGCATGGCCTGTGGATAAGTTGTTTTGGTAGTACGAGGCACTAAAGGTTAAAGCCGTGGCATCCACCTCACGCTCACGTGGTAAGAAGTCACCTGCAAAGGACGGCACCACACCTGAACCTTCTAAGCGCAGCTCACTTACTTGCGCCAGTGGCTTATAGCTTAAGGATTGCGAGCCCCGCACTAAGAAGTGCGCCTCTACCACTAAGATACCAGGTAAGGCCTGCTCCCCCTGTAAACCTAAGCCTAAGCTTGGGGCAGAGTGATCACCATTAGCGCTGGTGGTATACGCCTGGGTACCAGCAATCGCATCTGGTGTGTTGGCTTCCTGCAGCTTACGGTTGATGGTCGCCACCGTATTGCTATCGGCATTAGCCGCTTGGGCCTCAGCATCAAAGCTATTGCTTAAGGTCGGCACATCGTCATACCAATGGGCAGCTTGCTCTTTCACCCGCGCCTCTTGCAACGCAGCTTGCTCGGCTTTTTGCTCTGGCGTAAGCAAGGCGCTTAAGTCCTCACCATTACGGATAGCTGCCAGCTGGCGGTAATTGAGGCGCACCACAAAGCCATTCTTATCACTATCTGGCTCTGGCACAAACTCACGATTGTTGATATGAATGCTCTTCACCTCACTGATGCCCTTAGTATCGGCAATAGAGAAGCTCAGCAGCACCTCATCTTCGAGCACCTCATTAACACCTTGGCGACTCATGAGGCTATCAATCGTATCCTTAAGATCAAAGCGCGCCTCCTGCACCACGTCGAGCATATACAGGGAGGCCTCGTAATTACCGCGATAGCGCTTTTCGTTATTGATGGTGATAAGACTACGCGCCTGCAGCGGAGCCACATCCATCTTTTGGTATGTGAGATTCTCTTTTACCCCGCCGTAATCACTATCTATCTCAATGCTTTGGGACTTAACAGTAGTGACAACCAGCTCGGGATCCATGAGAGTCTGATCACCACCCCATGCGCTTACCATGGAGTCAATGGCGTAATACTCATTGCTCTTACGGTCATCGAGCACCCACGAAAAGAAGAGAGCAGGGATTAAGAGCAGTAAGGAAATGAGGGCCACCATCATGATGTGCAACGCCACATTTTCCTTGAGAGTATTAAGCGAGCGGCCCTTAGCAGCGCCCGCCCCAGCGGTAGCACCTTTATAATTGCCATTACCGCCGTTACCGCCACCACCAAAGGAGCCACCTTGACCGCTATAGCCAGCAGCCGTCATAGCAGCAGCTGTCGCAGCTGGAGCAGCAGAGGCCGAATGTGCTACTGACTGTGCCTGCCAGTATGGGGTATTACTCTGGTTATAGGCAGGAGCTGCTGTGCCCTGTGGCCAGGGGACAGTTGGCGCGGCTTGACCATGCGGAACGTGGTTATGTGGTCGCTGCTCGGGATAAGACTGCCCCTGATACTGTGGAGCTGAATGCCACGCGTTGGTGGCAGCAGCTTGGGACGCACTGGCAGCGGCAACGCCTTGCGCTTCCGGCGCCGGATCACGGTATGGCGCGGCATCTGGTGTTGCGGCCGGTGCAGCTGCGGCAGACGCTGCTGCGACCGGTGCGTTGCTTACCGCGTCCGCTGACAAAACAGGTTGGTGCGGTGGATTGGATGACGGGGCAGGAGTGGCGGGAGTGGCGGGAGTGGCGGGAGTGGCGGGAGTGGTAGTAGTAGTAGTAGTAGTTGGATTGGAAGCGGTCTCTGGTGGAAACGGCTGTGAAGCAAAATCACGATCGGCCATAGGCTACTCCCCGATAGTGGAGACACAAAAGGCAGAATACACGCAACAGCAACTGCCCTCAGTTACCGCACAGCCTATCACAAGATAGGAGCTTTTTAGCTAAACGTAGCGGCTAATACCACTTCTGTGCGAGCATGCCTGTGATCTGCAGACATGAAAGGAGTACTCTCCTTAGAAACGGCTGCAAGGCTGAGTGCGGGTACGCTCCAATCCGAGATACATGGTGCAGGTAAGCCTAAAGCTATCTTCGACTGCAGCAGTGTACTGGCCTTAAGCTCTGCCATCTCTTCAGTCAATCTCAGCCCTATCGACGCAATGCGCTTGATGCTGATACAGCAAGTGGCGGCAGTGGCGCCTATGGCGGCCGTGACGTCTCCAGTGCTTCAGCTTACAGCTTCATCTCAGCGTCTTTTATCACCATGAGGAATTAAGATTGTGGTTGGGAGTGATGATGATGATGATGATGCTCTGGCGCTTTGAGTTTTAGTGCTGATCGGCAGTGCGAGGTTATGCTTCATTTCCTCCCCTACCCTCAGGGTGACTCGCCTAAGGTGAACCCCACATGCTTACCGCCAAAAGTACCTTACGCCCTTGAGGGTTGCAGTGCACAGGAATGCTGCACCGCAAGTGATCTCCTCAGTACCGGCTGAAAGTTTGAGTGAGGGTACCCCTCACAACTCGAGATGATGTGCAGGCGAGAGTGAAGCTCTCCTCAGTTGCAGCAGTGTGCTGGCCTTAAGCTCCGCCATAATCTTAAGGACAGTCGCTCCTTAGTCTGTGGCGCGACCACTACTGCTACAGCTAATGCTGTTACCGCTATTTACTGCTGCGCCACAGCTGCAGCTTGAGCGCTTTGCTCCGCCTCATACTGCGCACGGCGGCGCGCCATAGCCTTAGCAGAGTAGTAAAAAGACGTGGTCAGCGGGTGTTTGTGCTGCTGGCCCTTGGCCAAAATAGGCTGCAAATAGACCATGAGGCGCTCGATACTCTGGTCTAAATCGTTGTAAGAGCTGGCCTTTGCGCAACGCTCTGTCCAGTCCTCACTTAGCATCTGCTCTAAGGCCTCCACCCACGGCATGATTTCCTTGGTAGAAGGCACGCAGTAGAAGTCAGCTTGCGTGCTCTGTGGTGCATCGAGCAAGACACCACCCTCACGAATAGCCTCAGACAGGCCACCACTCTTACTGGAGAGTACAGGGATGTTGTTAAACACCGCTTCGGTTGCCACACAACCCCAGCTCTCATGCCACACCGATGGTGTCACCAGCACTTTAGTTAGGGCATAGACCTGACGCACATCATCCGTGTGCTCAGCGACATCGATCATACTCACAGGGTTCTTGTGACCGACACGCAAGAAAGGACTGCCGTCTTTGTAGTGCAACTTGGCAAGGAAAGCCTGATAGTTGCCCACACTCTTTACCACCAAGAACTTTTGCTCCGGATGGCGCTTAGTAAAGACCTGCGCCAGCTTCACAAAGATCGCAAGACCCTTTTCGGGGGTAGGGTTAATGAGCGTAATGTAGCGTGGCTTACGCTCTGCTGGCGGCACCGTAACCCGATCGTGGTCAATGAACTGGCCTACAGCCTTGACGTCAGTACCGTCCTCATCGCGGTACATCTGCGCTGTAGCCTCTGAAGGAGAGAACACCAGATCACTGTCAGGGAAGGAAAAGGAGCGGTGTAAGCCATTATGGAGGGCATACACGCAAGGAATGCCCCGCGTTTGCGCCTCCAGACGGGCATAGGCCGACATGAAATCGCCGCTATAGCCCATAACCACATCGGGCTGAAACTTCTCTAAAAGCTGCACAAACAGGTCGAAGATGAGGTGCTGATCGCTGGTCGTGACATCTTTAGAGAGATGTCCACGGGTCTTCACCACAAAATACTCGACATGGTTGTCGATAAATTGCAAAAAGTTCTTCCCTGGCAGAGGCTGCCCCTCAAGCTCAGGATGCTGCTCGCGCTGCTTTTGCTCAATGAGCGCACTGATACGATTGAAGATCTCAAGGCCACTTAGGTCATCTGCTACTAAGGCATTGAGCACCTTAACTTCCATGCCCCGCGCGGCGAGCGCCTCAATCATGATCTTGCTGTGAATGGCGGCGCCATTACTATTGTCGTGCAAAGCAGGCACGGAGTACCACAGGATCTTGTATGGTGGCTTGCTTGGTGCGTTTTGCTGTTGCTGCAGCTTTTGCTGTTGCTGTTCTTGTTGCTGTTGCTCGGCCATGGCTTACCCCCGTTGGTTTAACCCAGTAAAACCAACGACAGCCATAGCCTTGGACAGAGCCATGGCCATAGCCATAGCCACAGGCCACCCTACTACCCTTGCTCCCGTCTTGAGCGCCGCCAGCGCCCCACTTGCTGTAACTTGCTCCCAGCCATGCGCAGTAACACGTACCTTACCACCAGTAAAAGGCGCATAAACATGGGCACGGAGAGCATCACATAGCTCTACCCCCCCCCCCTAGTAAACTTTCTATACATATGTTTTGTCCTCTGCAAACAGAAGTGGTGACGACACTTATCTGCCGTCAGGCAGATCGCAGCGCGGCAGCGCGTCATGAGCGTACTGGCGCTGAAGAGCGCAAGGTCGCTGCATTGTAGCAGCTTGCAAGCAGCGTTGCAGGGCAGGTAGCCTAAAAAGCGCCGCAGCAAACACCTCCTCTCCACCTCCTCTCAAGGTAAAACACCTGCTTGTAGGCAGTTGCCTCCGGTGGGATGTGCTTTTGGGGATACTCTCGATGAATCCATCCCTCATCAAAGGGATAACCTCATACCTGCGAACTTAAGCCCACCATGGCTTTAGGTTGCTCTTGGAATACGTCAATGCCCCATAAGGATTAGTGCTGCAGGTTGAGCTCAGGAGCATACAAGCTGGTTTTGGCATCTTAATCACCATGAGGGATGTGGTTATGGTGCTTTGAGTTGCGCTTTTCACTCTTAGGTTCGCGGGTATGGGATAACCTGCCTCACTGCTGCTGCTAACTGCTGCTACCTTCATATCCCCAGAAACGCGAGCGTTTTGCCCTTGTTACTTCAGGGTATTTTCCCTATGCTATTGGCTTAAAATCGGCCTTTGCGGTGGAGTAAGACCCTTGCTGCAGAAACCTGATATTGAGCATCAAGCGTCGCTACCGCGACGTATCTCTGGGGTAGGTTAATGGCAAGTAGCTGTGCTCACACATGAGGAAAACGCCCCACCCAGAAACAACAAAGCCTCCGCAAGGGAGGCTCTGTGCTTTTCACAAAAAGATAGCTTGGTCTGGGCTTACTTGCCGCTGCCAACACCGGCTAACGCCGCCGCAGCCTCAGCTGAGTGAGCCTTTAAGTCATCAGTGATGTCGTAACCGAACCACTTGTTTGAGATCTCGGCAAACTTACCGTTGTCGATCACGCGCTTTAAGCCCTCATTTACCAGCTTTAAGAGCTCAGTATTGCCTTTAGCGATGGCAATACCGTAGTACTCGTTCTGGGCGATATCGATGTCCTTAGAGACCACATTCTTCTTGTTCTCTGGAGACTGGGCTAAGAAGAAGTCATTCACCGGACGGTCGTTAACCACTACTTCGCAGCCACCGTTTTGCAGCTCTAAGTAGGTCTCAGGTGGCGTATTGAACTGACGCATGTCAGGGTTCTTCAGGGTCTTTTGCAGGAATAAAGCACCCGTGGTACCAATCTGCACGCAGATCTTGGCCTTAGCAATGTCGTCAAAAGTGGAGAACTTATCGGCGTTTTTCTTTAAGGTCAGGAAGGTCAGACCACAGCGGTAGTAGGGATCAGAGAAATCCACACGCTCGGCACGCTCTGGCGAAATGGTGAAGCCAGAGATGATCATGTCGATGTTGTTGGTGATCAGCGTTGGGATAATGCCATCAAAAGGGTAGCCCTTCATATCGATGGTATAGCCCATTTCCGCGCCAATGGCTTTGATTAAGTCGACGTCAAAACCAATAAGCTGACCCTTTTCATCGGTGTAAGTAAATGGGGCAAAGGCCGCATCACAACCGACACGCCAGACGTGGTCTTGGTGATGAGTGCCCGCAGTAGTGGTAGCAGTGGTGTCCGCAGTAGCAGCCATAACAGGCATCTGCGCCAGACCAAAACTCAGAGCCACACCAGCGGCAAGGGCAAAAACGCTATTGAACTTTCTCATCAGGACAAGACCCCGCAGTAGTTACTTTCAGCTGGTGAATAATAGCTAGGTCGCAGGTTTGGGCTGTATCCCCATGCGATATTTCTGGCCTTGGCATGAGGTTGCCTCACAGCAAGGCAAGCAAAACTAGCCACCATTCACAACCTGCTTATTTTAAGCAATGAGACAACGCGGCCTAGTGCTTTGCACCCGTATTGTGATTTAGCCCCTCTTTTTTGTGCAAAAAATATCAATAAGGGTAATCTTGCACTCTAAGAGGGCAATGAAAACTTACAGGGAGTAAGTCTGGTCAGGCTTTGCATGGCTGGGCCGTAATCAAAGTTTGAGAGCAAGGACAGCAATGACGGCTTGGGGAGCAATCAGAGGAAACCACTCCTATCCCCTAAATATGAGCTGAAGCTCAGCGGTACCCTTTATCTCGAGGTAGGCAACTTTGCCCTTTCTTTGCCTTGATCTGGCCTCACGCCAGCCCGTCACTTATTAGATCACATCTCCCCATACGGCAATTACGCACGGACGAGCCACGTGCGCAGAAGCAGACCGACACCACCTCCTGCCGCGCACCAGCGACGCAGCCTTTTGCACTGTTATCTCCGCGATCAGTAGCAGTACAGCAGCGATATGCTCAGGAGCCTCCCCCATGCTCTGGGGTTGGTTACCGTGCGGCTGGTAGTGGTGGTGGTAAAGCTTACAGCGAGCGCATTTTACCCATGTGGAAGCACAGCTACTTGCTGAGAGCACAGCTACTTGCTGAGAGCACAGCTACTTGCCATGCCCCCACCTCAGAGATACGTCGCGGTAGAGCCACTTGATACTCCCTATCAGGTTTCTGCAGCAAGGATCTTAACCCCGCCTCAAAGGCCGATTTTAAGCCAATAACAGTGGGGAAACTACTCTGCATGAACAAGGAGAAAAGCGCTCTCCTTACAGCGCTCGCCCCTTAATCTGCCTGTGCGCTTTACCTTAGCTCTCCCTGCCTTTGGCGCGGAAAAAACTCCCCAGTAGGTGACAGTGCGCTGTAAGAGTAAAGCTCTTTTGCTACAATGACTTCGCCTCTAGGCTGCCATTCCTACGGCCGTGCCGCCTCTAGGCCCCTCCCTTGTAGTCACTGCGACGTTTCTTGAGGAAAATAGCTGTATGAGCGATTTTCGGGGTAACAATCAAGGATCACGTAACAACCGTGGCCCGCAAAGCTCCTTTTCCCGCAACAATTACGGTAACTCATCCTTCCGTAACACTACGCAGAGTACCAACAACTACTCCCGTAATCGCTTTGCCGACGATGACGACAACGTAAATCAAGCGTCAACGGCGCCAGCAAGTGAGCCGAGCAAAGCTAAGGGCTTTGGTCGCTTCTTTCATCGCAAAGACAATAGCCAGCAAAGCGCCGCTGCCGCTAATGGCACTAACACGGGCAACAATAGCACCGGCTATAACAATAACGCCGATGATGACTGGCGCAAGTATCGTGATGACGATGACGGCTATCGCGGTAACAATCGCTTTAGCAATGACCGCTTCCGTGATAACGGATATCAGCAAAATCAAAACAGTGGCTATCGCGGCGGCAGCAGCAACTATGGCAATACTGGCGGCTACGCCGGTGGCGGTAGCTACGCAGGTGGTGGCGGTTATACCGGTGGTGGCGGCAGCTACGGTGGTGGCAACTTTAATGGCGGTGGTAATTACGGTGGTAATTACGGCGGTGGCTTTAATGGCATCGCGCCTAATGGCCCTAGTGCAGCCATGGTCAATGTGCCATGGGACTTATACGAGCTGCGCCGCCGCCCACGTCACGGTGCTCTGTGCAATCTGCTCTTGGGCATCGGCTCGGTCATTACCTTTATCCGCAACCTCGTCTTTAACCTCATCTTCCTGCTCTTAATCTTCTTTTTCTTTGGTGCCTACACCCTTGTACAGTCGATTCAAGAGAGCGGCCTCTTCTTTGGTAGCGACAGCGGTATCTCCGAGATTTCTGCCTCCGCCTTACAGGCTGAGGTGCTGTACTTTGACCTCAATGGTGCCATCTCTGAGATTCCTTTTGGTTCCTCGCAACTGAGCTCCTTACAGCGCCAGTTGGAGTTCTCCCTCTATGGCCGCCAGAGCCATGAAATTGTCGCCATTGAAAACGCCTTAAAGCTGGTGGCGGACGACAGCTCCATTAAAAAGGTGGTGATCTCTTTAGAGGGTATGGGGCCTCTCACCCTATCCATGGCCGAGCGTATTGGCAAAGCCATGGACATCGCCAAGGGTAAGGACAATGCGCGTGAGGTGGTAGTCTTAGGCCTCAATATCTCGCAAACGGCCTATGCCTTAGCGACCCATGCCGACAAGATCATTGTCGATAGCTTAGGTGGCGTCAACATGCGAGGTATTGCCCTGTCCTCACTGTACTTTAAGGATCTGCTCGAGCGCTTTGAGATCACGCCTTATATCTTCCGCGCTGGTCACTTTAAGAGTGCAGTCGAGCCTTTCATGTTAAATGGCATGTCCGCTGATGTGCGTCGCGAGTATCAGGCCATTGCCTTTAAGTCATGGGATATTTACCAGCGTTCCGTAATTAAAGAGCGCATGATTAAGACCCCAACACTCTTACCTGCTGCAACCACCTACGTACAGTGGCTGGAGCAATTTAAGGGCGACCTGCCAGAAATGCAAAAGGTGCAGGGACTGGTAGATGAGGTTAAGTCTGCTGACCAGTACTTAATGGAGTTAAGCCGCGAGGTCAATGTGGACGCCGAGGCGCCATATCGCCCTGCGATTATCACCTATCAGGACTACCTCTTACGCCATCACTTTAAGACTACGGGTAACAACCGCGTGGGCAGCCTCTCGCAAATTGAGGTACCAACCCAGACCGCAGCTTTACAGAGCTTAGAAAGTGCGCAGCTGACGCATGCGGCGAAGACGCTCACCTCGGCGCTGCTTACAGCTGCGACAGTGAGCAGTGATGGCAGTGACAATAAGGGCAATACGTCCTTAGGTTCGACTCTGGTCGAGACCTTAACTGCGGGCACCTCATACTTAGCGGCGGTGATCTCTGATGCCACCGCTAAAGCTACCCATACTGCTAATACGAGCACCACGCACTTTAAGGTAGCGCAAGAAAATCCAGCTACCAACCAAAGCGAGCCTGCGCTCCAGCAAGGTGGTGATGTCGCCAGTGCCCGTAGCAGCAGCTCGAGCACAAGCAATAGTGGTAGCACCCGCACTACCGGCCGCTTAAAGGTCTTAGGCAATAAGGTGGCGGTGATTTACGGTGTCGGTGAAATCACGGATATTAGTGATAACGTCAATGCCTTTACCTACGACAATGTCGCCCCTCTTATTGAGGAGGCGCAAAACGACGAGAGCGTCGGTGCGGTGGTGCTCTACCTCAATAGCCCTGGTGGTAGCGTCATTGCCTCAGAAAAGATCCGCCGTGCCCTCGAGCTCTATCAGAGCTCAGGCAAGCCTCTCATTGTGTCGATGAATGGTACGGCCGCGTCGGGTGCCTACTGGATTGCCTCACAAGCTGACACCATTTTTGCCACCCCAAGCACTATTACAGGCTCCATTGGCGTTTTTGGTATTGGCTTTGGAGCACACCGTCTGCTTAACCGCTATGGTGCTTACCAAGATGGCGTGGTGACCAACGACTTAGCGCTGACGGCTATTGCTGACGAGATGCCTGCAACGCAGCAGCGCATGCTGTCGCTGTCGGTGGAAAACACCTACCGCAACTTTATTGAGCTGGTAGCCCGCAATCGTGGCTTAAAGGTCAATGAGTACGAAATCTTTGCTGAGGGCCAGATCTTCCTTGCTGACGATGCACAATCGATTGGCTTGGTGGATGAGTTAGGCGACCTCCAAGATGCCATTAAGTACGCAGCGACTGCAGCCCAGATTAAAGACGGTGACCTGCATGTGCAGCACTATGCCCCTGGTGAGAGCAATATGGGCACGGGCTTAGAGCAAATCCTTTTTGGTTTATCGGCTAAGTTCCTGCCAGATGAGCTGACGTATAGCCTGATGGAAGTACGTGAGCAGAGCAAGTTCTTAAAGGCGGTAGCAGCGCAGGGTCAGAACCCAAGCTTAATGGCGATCTCGCCTTTAACTGAGCCAAAGATGTAACAGCACTCTGACGCTACCCTACTCACTCCCCCTACTCCCTAATTGAGGCCTCGCAATGTGCGGGGCCTTTTTGTTTGAGGCGGTAACACAAAAGCTACGCCGGATGCGCCGTTTACCTGAGAGGAGCGCGCGTTTTTCCCATCACCTACGCACTGTGGCGGCTGGTACTTGAGGTAGGACACCGCTTTGCGGTGCTATCTGGTGGTTACTTTGAGGTAAAGAGGTAAGTCTGGCACTGAAGCACCTCAGCTGAGTATCTGAGCTTGGAGCAGGAGCCAACATTTAGCTCTTGCATGACCATAACAGCCGCTCGCTTGTTTGGTAGAAGCCCGTCTCTTTCTCTTAGGGTAGAATGGCTGTAACAGGTGAGGAAACCTCTCACAGGTGACAAACACGGGACATCCGGACGCTACCTTTAAGTCCGTCTTGGGATCGTATTCAAGCCAAGAGTCGCAAGGAGCAGGAGTGCCATGGAAAAACTTCCATTAGCCGGAAAAGATGCAGAAGTACTGAAAGCCTTGCCCAAAATTCCACTGGGAGTTTCTCATTGGGACATGCTAACGGACGGCAACTTCTTGATCGTTGATAAGACCGCCAAAATTGCAGATTTGGTGGCTTGTCCCTTAGTGTTCTTTGCCCGTCCACGCCGCATGGGTAAATCTACCCTGTGCTCTATGCTTGAGGAGCTTTTTACCCACGGCACGAGCCGTTTTGCAGGCACAAAGATTTACGATCTCTGGCCTGAGGACAAGGATCGTACCTATCCTGTCATACGCCTGTCTTTTAACGAAATCGCAGGGGAAGATCTCAGCAAGTTCGAGCAGTCGCTTAAATCTGCACTCATTAATACTTTCAGTGATGCAGGCTTTCCTGAGGTGGAGAGCTTTGATCGCAACGAGGTTCTTACTGGGTTTTTAGGCAGGTTTACCAAGATTGCCAAAAAGCACAAGTTGGTATTCCTGATCGATGAGTGGGACAGCCCTCTATACAACAACCTTGATAAGGAAGACGCTTTCAAGGTCGCCAAAGGTGTGCTGAGGGATTTCTACTCTTGGCTTTGTGGCGTGCCTAATCTGCGCTTTGTTTTGGTCACTGGCATCATGCGCTACCGTGAAAACTCCTTATTATCGGGGCAGCAGGATATCCAAGACCTGAGCATGGATCCTGACTTTGCAGATTTGCTGGGCTATACCCAAGATGATATCGAGCACGCCTTTGCGAAATATATTCCTCTGGCGTGCGAGCGGCTGCACCTCACTAAGGATGAGCTGTTTGAGCGGCTGCGGGTGCACTATGACGGTTTTTGCTTTGATGAAAATGCTTCGGTCAAGGTGTATTGCCCGTATGCCATTAACAAGTTCTTCTCTTTGGTGAAATCGCCGACAGATGTGCCTTACTTTGGCTCCTTCTGGATGGAAAGCGCTGATGCTAGATTGGCGTTAATCTCTTACTTGCGCGAACATACGCTGGAAGCTGCTGAGCTTGAGCAAATTTGTCAGCAACGGTTCACTTTGTCGTATCAGGAAATCACTGAGGCCAACTGCTTTGGCAAGGTAAAGTTTAAGCAGCTATTGGTACACGCAGGCTATTTCTCCATCCTGTCTATCGCTGGGAATGAGCTTGACTCTGATGATGAGCCAGAACCTCCTGAGAAGCGCAAATTTACCTGCGGCATTACCAACAAAGATGTGGAAGACGTCTTTGTCCCAGTATTAACCAAATACTTGCTGGGATTCGATGAGCAGAAAATCAGTGAGCTTGACAAGGCTAACGCTAGGGCACAACACTTCTTGCTTAAGGGTGATATGGAGCAGACATGTATGCAGCTCAACCTCGGCTTATGCAAGATTGGCTACAGCATCCTGCATGACGCCAAGGAGGTCTTATACGCTTTCTTCTTAGATCAGGCTCTGCGCTCTAAGAAGATTGAAACTGACCGCGAGGATGAAAACAACCTTGGCCGCAGTGACTTCGTGGCTAAGACCAAAGATCACATCTACGTTTTTGAACTCAAGCGCCTGAGCAAAGCTACTTCTACTAAAGACGATCAGCACTCGATGTTAGATGTGGCTGAGCAGCAGATGATAAGCAGAGGTTATGGCAGTAATCACATGGGCAAAGGCAAACCGGTTACTGGTGTGGCTTTGGTGATTTGCGACAAATACCGGCAGATCTGTGCGTGGCGTACTATTGCTCCAGCGGCATCTGGCGGCCTAAAGCGCACTGAAGGCTTCATTGAACCTTTGAATATTGGCACGCAACAGCAGGTGCAGCCAAGGGGGTCAGTGCAGTCCTTACAGCAATTATGGGGGCAAGGACAGCAAATACCACAAGGAGCTCAAGTGCCTCAAGTGTCGCTGTTGCAATCGGTAGCTCAAGCGCAGCAATTGCTGCAGTTGCAACAAGCTCTGCAGTTACTGCAAGGAGCTCAAATATTACCAGTGCAGCAAGAGTCACAAGCAGCGCAAGTGCAGCAATTGCTGCAGCTGCTACAAGCTCTGCAATTACTGCAAGGGACTCAAATAGTTCCTATGCAGCAAGCTAATCAAGGGGCCCTTGTGCAACAGACTACACAAGGAGCACCTGTGCAACAGGCTACTCAAGGGGCACATGCGCAACAGGCTACTCAAGGGGCACCTGTGCAACAAGAGCCTCAAGCGGTACAAGCGCAGCAATTGACGCAATTGCTACAAGGTCTGCAATTACTACAGCAAGGAGCTCAAATTGTACCTGTACAGCAAGTGCCACAAGGGGCGCAGGTGCAGCCAAAAGCAGAATCGACTGTACCCCCACAAGATCCCCAAAATAACCATCAGTAGCACAGTAGCCTTTAAGTCCTGCCTAAGACAGGCGATCTGACGTCCTCTTGGAGTTGCTACCAAGCCACATCTAATAAGGTCACCAGCACCGTACTCCCAAGCGATTAAGCGTTGCAACACCCCCTAAATACGCTAAAGGCCGCATGAAGCGGCCTTTTTCATATGTGCAGTAATCTGCAACGTCTGTTGCTAGGAAGCGCCCTAAAAGACGCCTCCTGTAACGGCCTACTTGTCAGCAGTAGGCTCCAGCGGTGCTACCTGTGGCATCACTGGTGGCTCACCACCATCAGGACGCTCCTCAGGCATGTCCTCACGTGGCTCGTCCTCATTGCGAGAGCGACGACGGCGTGTTGGCTTTGGCGTCGCGGGTGGCTCCTCGGAGTTCTTAATCTCCTTAATCGCTCCCTCCGAGCCGTCCTTAATGTCCATGTAGAACTTGCGCTCTTCAGCCTCATCACGCAGCTTGCGCTTCTTCTCGCGCTCCTCGTAATCGGCTAAAGTCCACAGCGGCAGCGTCGTTGGCTTCCACTTGCGTGGCTTGTTCTCAAGGGCAATGTCCAGTACCTCGTCAATGGTCTTGACCGGCACAATCTTCAATCCCGTGGTCACGTTCTCCGGAATGTCCCACAGATCCTTTTCATTCTCCTGTGGAATGCACACCGTCTTCACGCCACCACGTAAAGCGGCTAAAAGCTTCTCCTTTAAGCCACCAATGGCTAAGACGTCACCACGTAAGGTGATCTCACCGGTCATAGCCACATCCGAGCGCACTGGATTGTTGGTTAAAGCCGAGACAATGGCCGTCACCGTGGCACTACCCGCAGATGGGCCATCCTTCTTAATGGCGCCTTCAGGGAAGTGGACGTTTAAGTCCACATTCTGGTAGAAGTCAGGCGCTAAGGAGAACTCGCGTGCGTGCGAGCGCACCCACGCAATAGCCGCAAAGACCGACTCCTTCATCACCGAGCCTAACTGACCAGTGAGTAGGTGCGAGCCCTTGCCCTCATTGGCCACCACCTCAACTTGCAGCATGTCGCCACCGACAGAGCTGACCGAGAGGCCATTGACCACACCCACACGGTTGTCCTTGAGCTTGGAGGTAAAGTCGTAGCGCTTTGGACCTATGAGCTTCTTAATCTCCTCGACACCCAGCACCGTCTTGTGTGCCTCTCCCTCAGGCACATCCTTAGGTGGGTTGATCATCAGATCCTTCACCACCTTACGGCACAACTCCGCAATGATGCGCTCTAAGCTACGCACACCCGCCTCTAAGGTGTAGTGCACGATCAGCTCGTTTAAGCCCTCATCGCTGATGTCGAACTCCTCAGGGCTTAAGGCATTCTTCTCAATCTGCTTGGGCAGCAGGTGCTCACGGGCAATATGGAACTTCTCATCGGCGGTGTAGCTCGACAGGTCGATGATTTCCATACGATCCCGCAGTGCAGGCGGAATGTTGTAGCTGTTAGCCGTGGCGATAAAGAACACGTGGGAGAGGTCGTACTCTAAGTCCACGTAGTTGTCATTAAAGCTGTTGTTCTGCTCTGGGTCTAACACCTCTAACAGAGCCGAAGCAATATCGCCGTGGTAGTTGCTAGAAGAGATCTTGTCGATCTCATCGAGCAGGAACAATGGGTTATTAACACCGCACTTGACCATGCCCTGAATGATACGACCTGGCATAGCGCCGATGTAGGTACGACGGTGTCCGCGAATCTCGGACTCGTCATACATACCACCTAAAGCTACACGCACGTACTTACGTCCCGTGGCCTTAGCAATAGAAGCAGCCAGCGAGGTCTTACCAATACCAGGAGGGCCCATTAAGCACAGGATCTGACCGTGGACATCGATATGCTCACGACGGGTCTGCACCGCTAAGAACTCAAGGATGCGATCCTTGACCTTCTTTAAGCCATAGTGGTCTTGCTCGAGGATGTCGCGGGCCTTGCTCAAATCCTTGTTAATAGGCGAGCTCTTCTTCCATGGGATGGAGAGCAAGGTGTCGAGGTAATTGCGCACCATGGCGTTCTCGCCGCTGTTCATCGACATGATCGATAAGCGCGAGACTTCCTTTTGCAGGCGGTTGATCACCTCAATTGGCGCATCTAAGGAGTTGATACGCTGGCGGTACTCCTCGATATCCGAGCTATCGTCGACCTGAATATTAAGCTCGCGCTTAATGGCCTTGAGTTGCTCGTTTAAGTAGAAGTCACGCTGGCTGCGATCCATAGCCGCGCGGGCATCTTCGGCGATCTTCTTGTCAACCTCGGCCTTGTAGGAGAAGTTGTTCAAGAAGGCAATGAGCGCCTTAGCACGCATCACTGGATCTAAGGTCTCCAGCACGTACTTCTTATCAAAGTACTGCAGGAGCAGGATCTGCGCTAAGCCGTCGGCCAGATCGCTTAAGTTGTCCTGCTCACGGATGTTGGCAATCAGCTCCGGAGGGATGCCCTTATCGATGATGGTGCGACCGCCCTGCTTTTGCATGTCAAGGGCGTGGTCTAAGGCCGCGCGTAAGGCTTCGCAGTAGCGCTTAGCGGTATTAGGATCGACCTCAGGCTGCTTTAAGATCTCCACTTCGGCGTGGCGCACGATGCTGTCTGGGCGATCGATAATGCGGCGAATGATGATACGTTCAAAGCCGCGAATGGTGGAGCGGTATTGCTCCTTGTCATTAAAGGCGCCGCTGACCACATGGGCAAGGATACCCACGCGGCTTAAATTCTCTTTGCCAGGGCGGATATCCACATCCGACATCTGGGAGAAGACAGCGACATCACTCTTTTTTTCCAAGCACCCTTGCAGGGCTTGGACGGTATTATCACGGGCTGCGATCAGCTGCACATTGGCAGCAGGGGTAATGATAATGGAGCGCAGCGTAATGAGAGGGTAGGTGCCAATGATTGGCTCAGGGTTCACGGAGACGGTGTCATCGGCGTTTCCGTTAGAGTTTTGACTGCGGCTATCTTTAGCCAAGCTTTTTTCCTCCGCACTTGAGGACGCCTGAGCTGATTGAGAGGAATCCTCAGGAGCTTTGCGGCGTGCGTTCTCTTTAGGCGTGGCCTCAGGAGCCACAGCGGCGGCAGCAGCAGTAGTGTCCGTGGTTTCTACTTTCTTGCTACGCTTGGAGCGCGAGGAGCTCGTGCTCTTTTTAGTTTTAGGGACAGTCTTGCTGTCGTCGTCTGTTTTGCTCATACCACGCGCCGTTTACTTTGGCTAAAACCAAAGCAAACACGCCCTCCGTTTTCTGTTGCAACCAGCAAAGAGCACCTAAATCAAAGTAGGTTCCCTTTGCGCACAGCGGTCTTCACCAATCCTGCTTGTAAGCAGGGCTTAGTAAGGCCACCGGCACCTGCTAGACAAATTAACAGGTTTGAAGCGTCTGCCATCCTTGAGAGATAGCAGCTTGAGGAAAAATGCTGCCCCCCAGCGGGGCCCAGCGGCGCAAGCTACGCTAAGCAAAGCAAAGCTAAGCTAAGCTGCAAGCACTCACTATGACTGGCCTGCCTGTTATTGCACTACCTCAAGATAGCACTGCGCCTATATTGACGCGGCGCTGTGACGCTCTGGCCTCTATCATATGCCGTTATAGGGCCAGTGTGCGTCTCAGCTCAGCTATCTCCACACGTGGAAATAGCAGCGGTCGCCAAGAAAGTTTGCAGCCGCGCTTTGCGTTGCGCGTCGGCTCTATCCACAGAGCCAGCAAGAGGCAAAAAGCGCTTGTGTACGCCGCTTTGCCACATCTTAGGGGTGCAGTCAGGGGAAAAGTGAGAATGTTTCAAGGCAAGAGCTTTATGACAACTGCTAAAGATACAGGCAGCATCACGGCTTCACCTTGAAACGGCTCTTAAGCTGCGCTCAGCTCTTAAGAGCTAAGCTGAGCACAGCTCATCTCCGGAGCTGATCTTAGCTACGTTGAGCTCAGCTTAGGAGCTGATCTTTTCCTCTACGGCCACGCCGGAAGCTTCATCATTTTTGACCAGCACTGGCTCCGTGCCCTTACGCACCGTATCCTCGTCGACGATCACCTTCTTGACATTGTCGACAGATGGGATGTCGTACATAGTGTTGAGCAGGATGCCCTCCACTACCGAGCGTAAGCCACGGGCACCAGTGTGACGCTCAATCGAGGTGTCAGCAATAGCGTGCAGCGCCTCTTCGGTGAACTCCAGCTCGACCCCCTCAAACTTAAAGATGGTCTCGTACTGCTTAATCACCGCGTTCTTTGGCTCGCGTAAAACGCGCACCAGCTGCTCGCGCGTTAACTCCTCTAACGCCGAAATCACTGGCAGACGGCCGACAAACTCAGGGATGATACCAAACTTCACCAGATCATCTGGCTCTACCTTTTGGTACTTCTCCGTTAAGGACATCTGCTCATCTTTGCTCTTGACCTCAGCTCCGAAGCCAATACCGCTGTTTTGCGATAAGCGCTTGTCTACGATCTTCTCGAGGCCATCAAAGGCACCACCGCAGATAAAGAGGATCTGTGAGGTATCAACCTCGATCATGGCCTGATTAGGGTGCTTACGGCCGCCAGTTGGTGGCACCGAAGCCACGGTACCCTCAATCAGCTTTAACAGCGCCTGTTGCACGCCCTCACCCGAGACGTCACGGGTAATCGATGGGTTCTCGCTCTTGCGGGCGATCTTGTCGATCTCATCGATGTAGATGATGCCCTTTTGCGCCTTTTCGACATTGCCCTCGCAGGAGTTTAAAAGACGCACGATGACGTTTTCCACGTCCTCACCGACGTAACCAGCCTCAGTTAAGGTGGTGGCATCGGACATGGCAAATGGCACATTTAAAAAGCGTGCCAAGGTCTGCACCAGCAAGGTCTTACCCGAGCCGGTAGGGCCGATTAAGAGAATGTTGGACTTGCCCAGCTCCACATCCGAGTCGTTTTGTGTGTGCTTTAAGCGCTGGTAGTGGTTGTACACCGCCACCGATAACACTTTTTTGGCATCCTCTTGACCAATCACGTACTGGTCTAAGTGCGCCGCAATCTCGTGTGGGGTTGGAATGTTCTCAAGGTCAACGTAGCCAGGATCGTTACGATCGACCGTTTGCTTTTTCTTTTGCTTGACGATTTCCGCACAGCGCTCCACACACTCGGAGCAAATGCAGTAGCCAGAGGACGATTGAATCAGCGCCCGAGTGCTGCTGGCTGGCTCGCCGCAAAAGATACAAATGTTTTTCTTCTTATCTGCGGGCATGTGCTCTTACCTCTTCGAAGCGTTGTCATCGTTGTTACCGCCAGCTGGATTCTCGGCTGGGGTAGACGACGCTGGGGCAGCATTTTTGGTGGCTGCCTTGGCACGACGCTTAGTGGTGCCTTTAGTGGTAGTCGTGGTAGTAGGGCTGCTGCCAGTAGCGGCTTGGTTAGCAGCTGCAGGTGGCATCTGGTTTGGCATTGCGGCATTTGGCCACACTGGAGACATGCCTGCTTGCATCATCGCCTGCATCATCTCTGGGGTCAGCATATTTGGATTAATGCCGCCAGGGATCATGTTTGGCGGAAAAGCCATGTTGTTTGGCATGCCACCCATAAATGGCATGTTTGGATTCCACATTGGTGGCAGCTGCGATTGCATTGGGCTAATCTGCGCACCATCCAAGCCACCTAATGGAGGAAAGGGACTGACAGGTGGTACAGGGGCGGAGGAACTTACGGCACTGGCGCCTTTATTCCCCGCATCACCTTTACCCTTGGTGTCTTTACCGGTTGCGCCTTGTGGGCCCTGTGGGCCTTTAGGATCATCATCAGGGCGCTCTTGCGCGGTATCACCACGCTTGGTGATGACCTTATCGATCAGACCGTAAGCTAAAGCCTCTTGCGCGGACATAAAGTTATCACGCTCGCAGTCAGCTAAGACACGCTCTAACGGTTGATTGCAGTTTTGCGCCAGAATTTCGGTTAAGCAGCGCTTTAAGCGCTCGGTCTCACGCGCATGAATCATGATGTCTGTGGCCTGGCCCTTAAAGCCGCCTAAGACTTGGTGGATCATGATGCGGGCGTGTGGCAGGGCAATACGCTTACCCTTAGCGCCGCCTGCTAATAAGAAGGAGCCCATGGAACAAGCCTGACCTAAGCACAGCGTGCAGACATCTGGCTTGATGTATTGCATGGTGTCGTAGATGGCAAGGCCAGCGGTAACGACGCCACCTGGGCTATTGATATAGAGATAGATGTCCTTATTAGGATCGTCAGACTCTAAGAACAGGAGCTGAGCGATCACCAGATCCGCCATATGATCTTCGATCTCGCCGGTTAAGAAGATCACGCGATCTTTTAACATGCGAGAGTAAATATCGAAAGAGCGCTCGCCGCGACCAGTCTGCTCGATCACCATAGGGACGAGATTGGACATGCGCGTCTGAAGGTCGATGCCTGACATGAAGAAGCTCAAACTCCACAAAAGAAAAGGTACAAGCAGCAGGGCCGTTGCAATTGAAGATAAGCCGCGCCACAAGGTATTGTGCGGGCGCAGAATTAGGCTGCGCTTAGCACTACAGCGCTGTCTTGATTACGCACACCCCCTATCAAAGGCCGCACTTAGGAAGTGACACCCGCTGCGATGGGGATAGAGGTAATAGCTTAGCCCTAAGTACCGCTTCAGGCACCAAGGTGCGCAAAAAACTCACGTTGGTGGCAGTGGATAGCAGTGGGTAGCATCTGACTACGTGGCACCTGTAAGTGAACTCTTTGCTCTTAGCTCTTTTTTATGGCTGCTGCCTTGTACTGTAGTTGCTTCACCCACGCCGCAGAACACAGAAAAGCGCCGGTAAAGCAGGAAAATTCAGGGCCGGTGCCACAAAGCACACACAGGCCTAATAGACAACAATGCCCACTAAGGGTCACAGACCACTTAGCGGGCACCTTGTGGTAAAGAGCGCCTCGCAAAAGAGGCGCTAAGCCACATTAAGCTTGAGCCGACTCAGAGGCTGGAGCAGAGGCCTCAGCAGGAGCAGACTCTGCAGCTGGGGCAGCAGCGTCAGCAGCCTCTGTTGCTGGGGCAGCTGGAGCTGCTTGAGCAGCGGTCTGTTCAGCTTCAGCCTTGCGCTTGGCTTCTTCGGCCTCAAGTGCAGCCTTAGCCTCGTCATCAAAGCCCCTGTTGATCTCGTTGTTCAGCTCAGCATATAACTTATCAGCCTCGTAGCAAGAGCACTCCTTGGTGTTGACGGACTTCACCATGCTCTGCATTTGGGCATTGAACTTCTCAAGAATCAATAAAGCGCTCGCAGAGGTACGCGCCTCCTTATCCTTCTTGAGCTCCTTTAAGATGGCAGCTTGATCGGAACCATCAAAATTGGAGGCCATTAACTTGAAGATTGGCTCCAGCTCTTCCTCAGTGATGGATGGCTTCATCTCGTAGAGAGCCATCATGCAGTAAGCGCGGTAACTAAAGTCGACGCCTGTGCTATAAGCCGCCTTGTGGTAATCGAGAACCACCGGACGAAGTTGCTCTGGCAGGTTCTTAAAGCTAGAATCCTTTCTCTCCAGATCGCGCTCTAAAAGCAGAGTAACATACTCATCAGGAGCATGCAGATCAGGATAGATGTCCTTTAAGACCTTGAGAATGCAGAGCTGGTTATAGGAAACCTCCTGATGACGAGCCTTTAACCCTAACTGCGCCTTTAAGCTCGCCTCACCCTCTTCAATGGACTTGCAATTGAGCTTCTTAAAGAGGTCGAGGTTCAGCTCAGCTGGCACGAGGTGCTTGATGCTCTTGATGGTGACGTCGAACTTGACCTTAGCGTTACGCAGCTTCTCGACGTGATAATCCTCAGGGAAGGTCAGCACCGTGGACACGGTCTCATTGACGCTGTGACCGACTAAAGCCTCACTGAAGCCAGGGATCATACGATCACGATCGATGCGTAAGGTCATATCAGTGAAGGTACCGCCAGTCATTGGCTCACCGCTTTCGTCGTAGGTAGCCACACTGTCGATCTTGAGCACGTGGCCCTTACCCATCTCTACAGCACCACTGAACTCCTCCATGGTACCGGCCTGTAAGCACAGCTGCTCTTCAGTCTTCTTTAAGTCTTCATCGGTAACGGAGATCTTGATGGCATCAAGCTCGATTTGGCTTAAGTCGCGCTTTTCGAGGTTTTCCGGAGTGATGAAGTAGCTCACAAAGAAGGTGAAGTCCTTGCCATAGCCATCGTACTGGACATCACTCTTGTAAACTGGGTCAGGCAGATAACTGAAGATGCGGATCTGCTGAGCGTGGATGGTCTTGTAGACCTCTTGTACAGCGCGCTTGGTGTAGTCCTCAAGGATGGACTCTTGCACACGCTTACCGTACTTCTGCAGGAAGGCAGACTTAGTGAAGTGACCGGCACGGAACCCATCCACACGAGCAGAGGACATAGAGCGATACTGCTGGTCATAGATTGCATCGAGCTCAGAATGAGGAACTACAACCTTAAACTCGGTCAGGGAATTACTCAGTGGATTAACTTGAACCTGCATTAATAAAAACCTCGAATCAGGTCACAAAGAAGGCACGCACCAGCCTTATACCCAAGGGCAAAGCTAAGGTCAGCATACCGCCCTCAGATGAGGGAGCAGAAAGCTTATGGTATACCGATTAAGGGGCGTGAAAAGGGTGCAGTGACCGTCATAACCTAAGTCCAGAGTCTTAGGCATTACTTTTTGCGCCAAGAGCAACTTTTGCGCAGCGCACTGCGGCAGCAAGCGGCTCTTGTTATAGTTGTCTTCACTCACCTCAGGGCTAGCAAGGCAACTTAGATGTGATCACTTAGAGGCAGTTTTCAAACTGCGGTAGTTGACCCCACTGAGGATAAGTCCTGCTCGGGAGCAAGTGCCAAGACACATCCATAAAGGAAATGGGGACTAAGCGCGCCTTTTTCAAGGCTCACTTGGGGTAAATTTCTGCAAAAGAGAACAGAAGTGGCTCAACCGTGGAGAAAGCGATCAGGCATTACGTCAGATCAGGATCGGATCTGTGTGCACGCTGCTTACGCGCAGAGAGGCGCAAAAGCCACAAGGACAAAGCAGGAGCATACGAGCAAATCATGCTCTGACTTTAGTTCCCTCTTAGATGCTCGTACCAGCCACTTAGACAAGGTACACTTAAGAGCAAACTGACCGCATATGATAGCACAAAGGGGCAAAAACATGCTTAAGTGCATAGGCATTGCGCTTAGGGGTAGGCATAAGCTTAGCTAAAGCAAGAGTGTAAGCAATGCGCAGGGAAAAACACCTGTGATACAGCCAACTTCACCCCGCACAGCTCTTCAGGGAGGACGTAGCAAAAGGCCTCTATTGTCGCAAAAACACCATTTAGCCCCAACAAGCGCCACGTGCTGTTTTACAATGTGCCTCAAGCACACGCCAGCTGTCACGGGACGCTACCAGCTATTCTGGTCACAGCCAGATACTCCGGTCGCCACCGCCACAACTACTCTCTACCACTCTCTACTCTCTACCACTCCCTAACCACCATAGGAACGACTGACTTAATCGATGATGTGCTTGAGAGTAAGCATGGTGCACCGTCTCAAGATAGGATTAGACTCACCTGCACCATTCATCTCGAGATGTGTCTTGGCCCTTACGGATCCCATCTTCCATTCCAAGGTTAATAACTCTTGAGCGTCCGCGCGGCGCGGTGTGTTTGCTGTACGCTACAAGTACCACTGCTCTCAGCAGTCTCTGCTACTCTAATAAGTCCCCATGGTCAGCGCCACCACGCCAAGTAAGTGCCCCTGCTACCAGATTCGCCTCTTTGTCTGTGGATGTGGCGTGAGCCGAGGAAGCTTACCCAGTGGCCCCGCCCTTTTGTTTCTGCGAGTTTAGGAATGTCTGCCCATTTAAGTCCAAATACTGCCTCTGAAACCACCGCCACCAAGCCTTATTTAGGCATGATTGAGGGCTTTTATGGGCAGCGCTACTCACAACCTGAGCGCGCGGCCTTGTATAACTTTTTAGCCCAGCACGGCTACAGCTTTTACATTTACGCGCCCAAAGAGGATCAGCACTTACGCGAGCACTGGCAAGACGACCTCTTAGGTGATGCTGCGTATGTGGCCTACCTTAAAGAGGCCAGCGCAGCGGCGCATCAGGCCGGTTTAGACTTTGGTGTGGCGCTCTCACCTTTAGGACTTACCGCTAACTTTGAGGCGCAGCAGGAGCTGGTGGTAAAGCGGGTACAAGAGCTCTGTGAGCTTACCCACTGTGAAATTCTCGGTCTGCTCTTTGATGACATGGTCAAAGACAGCGAGAGCATCGGGGCACTGCAAAATAAGATCATTGCCACCATTGAAAAGCAGCTGCCAGCGCACGTAAAGCACTTTATTATCTGCCCTTCTTACTACACCGACGATCCGGTGCTCGATAGACTCTTTGGGCAGCGTCCTGAACACTACTTTACGGACTTAATGGCAGGCTTACCCGAGCGCGTCGAGGTCTTTTGGACTGGTGAAAAAGTGGTGGCACCTGATATCACACCAGAGTACCTCGATCAAGTCACTCAGCTTTTGGGCCGCAAGCCATTTATCTGGGACAACTACCCTGTAAACGACGGCAAAAAGCTGTGCCCATTCCTATTTTTAAACAAGTTTAAGGGCCGCACCAACTTACAAGGCCACGCCACCGGCCATGCCATTAACCCTATGGTGCAGCCTCTGCTCTCAACGCTGGCAGCAGTCACGCTGCCACTTATTTACGCGGGCAAGAGCAGTACGGAAATCAATGCCGCGCACTTACAGCAGGCTAAGGCGCTTTTGGGCAAGGCCTTTGCCATGTTCTTAAAGTCCGACCGCTTACCACTGCTCACGGAAATTGGCTTAAAGAACATGAGTGAGCGCGATAAGGCGCGCTTACTGGAGCTGACGTATGTTGACGACACTCCTGCCTTAGCGGAGATCCGTGATTTCTTACAGGGCAGCAAGCGCTTTGATCAAAATATTATTGTGTAGCGCTTGAGCACAAGGGCAACTACCTGAAAAGACGGCCGCTTACGTGCCAGCCTGTGGCGGCTGTCTGTCCTTTCCCACGAGCTTAACACCATGGCTTTATGTTGCTCTTGGAGTGCATCCATGCCCTTTAGTGATGAGTGCTGGAGGTGGCTGCTATAGCGCTTACAAGCTGGTTTAGCGCATCTTAATCACCCTGAGGGATGTGTTGTTGCCGCTCTGAGTTGAGCTGTCAGCTCTTTGGTTCGAGGGTATGCTTTCCCAGCCCTAGCCTACCGCCTTAAAGACACCAAAGGACGCCCATGGCGTCCTCTGGTTCTGTGTTGATATGCCCACTATTGTTGCTACAGAATAAAGGCATGCGACCTTTGCCATAATGGCTCTAATCGCGGTCTCTGCGGTCACGATCTGGACGGTGGTCGCGGTCTGGTCTGCGATCACGGTCAGCCTTACGGTCTGGCCTATGATCGCGGTCGAACTTACGATCTGGGCCACGGTCGCGATCAAACTTTGGATCTGGCCTATGATCGCGGTCAAACTTGCGATCTGGGCCACGGTCGCGATCAATGCGGCGGTCGTCACGATCACGGTCACGATCAAAGCGACGATCACGATCGCGGTCGTCGCGGTCAAACTTGTCGTCTAAACGATCTTGCAAGCGGTCAGCAAAGTCCTCACGCGCCTCGTTTAGCCTCTTTTCAAGTCCTGGTAGCAATTTGTCATTATCAGCCAGCAGATTTCCCTGCCCAAATGCCAGCTCCCCTGCCGAATTGAGGCTGACGCTACTGTACACACTAAAGTCAGAGTTGAAGCCTGTACTTGCTTGCACAGGGCTGAGCATAGCTGCGCCTACAGCAAGCACTGGGATTAAGAGCACCTTACGCACTTCCGCCTCCTATAAGCTTTGGGCTAGTAGCTTTACGCCTGCTAAAGAGTAGCTGGTGTTTTGTCAGAACTACTATCACAATGGTAGCGGTGAGTGTGTCTCACCACAACCATGTCCTTGCAGATAGCTGTAATGCTGCATTCTTAGTTCCGTACAGGTTGCAGCAAGAGCCCTATGGAGCTTAGTTTCATAAGGAAAAACGCCCTCCAGCTCAAGGGGGAAGGATGCTCTCATAAGTGACAGCTGCAAGATGAAGTGATGGTTGCAACACACCTCGAGATGCATGGTTCAGGTGAGCCAAAGCCTATCTTCAGGTGCGGTATGCAGGCTTGCCTTAAATGCCGTCATCTCTTCAGTCAGTCGTTGTGTAGCGTCCAGCTGCTTTGCTTGCTTTATCCCAAAAAGAAAAAGGCAGCCCAAAGACTGCCCCTTTCTCTTACTCTTAGCTCTAATGAGCTTAGTACGGTAACGTCGTGTAAGCACCAGGCGCTGCAAACAGCAGCTGTGGCTCTACCAGATTCACCGGTGGCACAAAGTCACTAATACTGTAGTTTGCCGGTACCCGTGGTGCCGCCGGACGCGGCATCATTGGCGTCTGATCAAACATAGACACACCCGTAGATGGCGCATACTGCACAATGATACGTACTAAGTCCTCAGAAAGCAGCGGCGTTTTATTTATAGTAAGCTTCTTGATATCGCTAGGCACCGTAAAGTTATGTGCACCAAAGCGGGCCTTGAGCTGTGGATTAACCTCTGCTACTTGCTGGTAGTAGGAAAAAGGACGAGGTATGAGCTCACCGGTCATCGGATCACGTAAATCCTGTGGCGCCAGCGGGTCACCCTCACGATAAGCCACCACACCCTTTAACACCAGATTGCCCATCACCAGCGACTCACGCAGCACACGCTCCGGATCAATGCGGCGCTGCAGTAAGTTCACAATGCTCTTAGCTGGCTGGAAGTTTTGCGACACTACCAGCATGTCATCAAAGCCCTTAGGGAAATCACGCACCGCACCCGTGCCTGACATGAGCATCAGATCATAGAACACTCGACCGGAGATATCGTGCTGCTCCTCGGCGGCAATACGGAACCACTGCCGTGCATTTTGCACCGAGCGCATATCACTCGTCTCCGTCAGCGCCAACACGCCTAAAGCTGTACTGGCCGGGCCATAGCCCTGATCAGCGGCGTTCTTAAAGAGCTGGATGGCCAGCTCCAGATCAGGCTGGTTTTGCCGCAGAGAAATAAGGGCTAAAGCGTACAAGGCAATAGGATCACGCTTTTGCTTGATCAGATTGCTGTACAGCTCAATAGCAGTTTGTGGGTCACGTGCCATCGCATAGCCATGCCAATGCGCACCAGCCATACGTAAGAATGAATTGTCCTCACCCTTGCTCATGGCTTGCTGCCAATACTTGATAGCCATGGAGGCATTAGCCGTTAAGCGCTTATTGCCCACAAAGAACATGTCGCCTAAAGGCACATCTAAGCTGTCAGCACCCTTGCTGTTAGCCTTGAGGATGAATTCACTGTACTCGTTTTCATCAGAGAACACCGGCAGCGCACGATCGACCATCTCGGAGAAAATCGCTACGGCTAAGCTCTTCACCTCTGGTGGATCTAAAGGCTTACCATGGGTATGGATGTAGAGGTCGTCCACATCAACACCTTTTTGCCGTGCCACTTGATCACGGGCAAGCTTAAGAGCACCTTGCTCAAAGTAGGAAATAGCTGCCGCTGCGCCCTTAGCGTTACCCTCACCCACACCAATAATGGCTAAGTTACCTAAGACCTCATAAGAGTGGAGACCACCGACGCGCGTGGCCTGTAAGGCATACTGCAAGGCCTCGTTATAGTGACCGGAGCTTACTGCCAACCACGCCAAGTACTCCATAGCCGTGGTTTCGCCTTTTTGCGCAGCACTACTTAAGTAGGAACGCGCATGGACTAAGTTACCCTGCGAGAGCAGCGTAATGCCCTGCTCCGACAGGGACTGACGCTCAGCTTGCGACTTACTGGTCACAACCCAGAGGATGCTAAAGAAGATGGCCGTGAGGAAGAGAATAATGATCATGGCAATGACAAAGAGCTGACGCAAGCGGCTGCGTTCACGCTTTTCTCTAGCCTTGACCTTTTTTAACATGTTTGCCATAAACGGACTTCCCCACCTTTCTTACCTTAAGGGGCAACAACTTACAAAATGCCAGCCCAACTTCAGCAGCGTTAGCATTAGCATTAGCAGCAAGCTCTGCATCGCTCTGCGGACTAAACTACAGCTCATTGTAGCAAGGTTAGGCGCTACGTACTGTGAGACGCATTGGGAATGACGCACAAACAAAAACAGCAGGGCTTACACCAGCTCTGCTGTCTTGTTACTTGCAGGGGGACTGCCGCCACGCTCTAGGCCCTACCTTTTTACAGGCCATGCCCTTTAGTGAGGAGCAATGGAGCTTTAGCTCTAAGTCCGGCGCTGCGTCTGTGCAGAGCTGTATTGGTTACTCAGGACTTTGCGGCACCCAATCCTCAGGAACACCCACATCAGGCATGTCCACCTCTAAGCGGCGATCGACCTTAAATGGATCACGCTGCAGCTCCACAATGGCCTTTGAGGACTCCTGCCGGTCAGAAATGGTATAGCCGGTAGTGGCTAACTGCTCATCACCGTAAGTGCGCACCTCGATCAGATCCTTACTGATACCGTTTTGTGTAAAGACATCAGAAATGGCCTGAGCTCTCTCTTTAGCTAGGTTGATATTATCGAGGTTATCATCGTGACCAGAGCCGAAAGCCGAGATGATGATCTTGCTAATGGAAGGATCGTTCTTGACGTACTCGATCTGGTTATGCAGGCGCTGATCGGAGCTTGGCGTGAGACGGTTCTCGGTGTCGTAGAACATTAAAGCAATAAAGCCCACGTCCGTAAAGCCAAAAGGTAACAGCTGCGCGCTGCAGTCTAAGAACTCTTTATAAGGGCCGGAGAAGCCTAAAGGACTGAGCACCGGAATGATGCTCTCCTCATAGTTTGGCAGCTGATTGTAGTAAGGGAAGAGGATACGCTGGCCAGCATAGAGCTCACGTAACATCACCCACGAGACGCTATCGCCGACAAAAGGATTAAAGCCACGATAAAGGGTGATATCACCTATTTCGCGCTCGACCCCCTCAGGGCGCCACTCCGCAGGAGCGGAGATGATACGCATCTTACTGTCAGAGCCAATGGTAACCAGAGGAAAGAATTCTAAGCTCAAGCGACGCTGGGCACCTGACAGCAGCACAAAGTCAGCACGACCGTAGTCTTTAATGTAGGAAGAGAGGACGCAGGAAATCTTGCTCGACTTAGTTGACCAGTCTTTGGCTTGGGTATCACTGATACTCGCTTCATAGCGGACATGAGCAGAGACTTGTGGCGCGCACAAAGCCCCACACAGGCCGCAAGCTGCCAAGGTTAAGCCCAATAAACCAGCTTTTCGCATGGAAACAAGATCTCCGTCTTTTAGGACGTGGTGTGCACCCTTGCAAATTTCTTACAAGAGACACAAAGCCACAAAGGGCGGCGCGGACATAAAAGCACAGCGCCGAGGCTGCGGTTGCTGTTGCAGACCACAACACCTGCCTCACAGTACAGTCGCGGTGACAGCAGGAGAAGGTGTGGCGGTAATTGTGGCGTCACAGGAGGCTAAGGAACCGTCAAAAGCGCTGGCACACGGCAAGTTTTCACCCCTGAGCCTCTGTTATCAAAGTCTCAGGCATGTGGGTAGCCACATCATTGAGGGTAACCACCGGTGGTGTCCAACGTGGCTTAGGACTACTGCATGGCGGTGCGCTGAGAGGTAATCACCTCCTCTTTAAGGTAGCGGCGCGGCAGCGCGTCTAAGCTAAGTTTTTGACATTAGTACCTCCGCGCAGGCTATGCAAGTTATTCGCCACCACTTTGAGCCCAGAGAGCGCTAAGGGCAGAGGAATCAGCGAAACTGCGCACTACAGCATGAGCGCTTTTCTTTCACCAAAGGTAAACGATGGCTGTGATGGCAGTTAAGCTAAGCCTTGCAGGGACTGATCTTTAGGGGGCAGCTGCTAATGCTAAGGATGCTGCTGCTGCTGATGATGATGATGATGCGCCACAGGCAACTCCTTACTTTGCCGCGTCTTACCTTGTTGCGCTCTGTGCTGTCGACTACCACTTAGAGGTAGTTGCTTGCTACTCACTACCACCACTGTCATTGTGCCTATTGCCCTGTTTACGCTTTGGGTAAGGCGAAATTACCACAGAGGGCTTGAGCGTAATGGCATTGTCCATGTCAAATGGCAGTGACCACGTCAAGAGGCTGCTGCGGGTAGTTGTTTTCTTCAAGGTAGCACGCGCCCGCAGCGGTTGTCTTGTTTCTTTTATCTAAGCCGCGCCTGCCTTGCTATCCGCCCCAAGTTGACACGCATCACCGAGCCGCATTCACACGAACTTAACACCACCATGGCGTTATTTTGCTCTTGATATGCGTCCATGTCTTTTAGTGATGAGTGCTGTAAGTGGCAGCTATAGCGCTTACAAGCTGGTTTGGCGCATATTCATCACCCTTAGGGATGCGTTGCTAACGCTCTGAGTTGAGCGGTCAGCTCTTAGTTTCGCGGGTATGCCTGAGCCGCCCTACCACCGCCAGATCTGCTTGAGCTTCAGCCTTGCTCTGAGATGAATGAGGACACTCTCCCCTATCCTCTATTGAAAACTTAAGGTGCCCACCGCCTTGAACTTTCAGCTTATAGCACTTGATGCCCCTAATGCCTAGTGCGTTTTCAGACATTTGTGATTTTGTGGAGAAATTTTTCAAAGAAATATGACGAGGAACAAGCTTATAGACAAAGGCCCGTGCTTTTTGCGCTAAATACGTGCACAATCTCCCCCTAGACACAGAGCTCACAGCTTAGTTGAGCCTCAGGTGTGATGAGGATTGGAGGCGCCTGCATACCTGACCTTGCAGCAGCGCACATAGTCACCTTGTGCTCACGTCAGGTCACGCTGCCAAGCCTCTTTGGTGCGACATACAGGAGTCTACGCATGGGTTTCTTGGGCAAAATCTTTGGCAACAAAGAAGTAGCGGCTATCTCTTTAAAATCACCACTGAATGGCGAAATCCTCGAGCGCAGCACCATTCCTGATCCTACCTTTAGGGACGAGATCTTAGGCCCAACGCTGTGCTTTAAGCCTGGTGCCGACCACACTATCTACGCCCCATGCGATGGCGTCATTACGCAGATCTTTAAGACGGGCCACGCGGTTACTATCACCTCTAAAGACAAGGTAGAGATCCTCATTCACGTCGGCATTAACACCGTCGATCTCAAAGGTGAGGGCTTTACCCCTCTGGTGCAAGATGATGAGGAGGTAAAGGCCGGTCAGCCTCTGATCCAATTCGATGGTGACCTCATCACCAAGAAGGGCTTCTCTACTCTGGTGCCATTTGTGATCTGCAATGCCTCTGAGTTCAAGGCCTGTAACTTTATCGAGCCACGGGCGGTAACCCTGCGTGATGAGGTCTGCTCGCTCATCCCTCAGGATGACTAAGGAGCGACTTACTTAATAGATGACGTGATTTAGAGCAATCATGCTGGCCTCACCTTTAGGTAGGCTCAGGCTAGCCCCCATTTATCTCGAGGTGTAGGTTTTTGCCAGCACTCATCCCTGCATCCGTCAGTTATGAGATCACTCCTTCCTAAGCAAGTGCTCTCATCAGTGACGGCTGCAAGGTTAGGTGATGTTACATCCCACACTATGGGATGAATGGTGCCGTCATCTCTTAAGGCAGTTGCTTCTTATCCTCATGGCCAGAACATCCTCTCCCGCTATGCACTACTTAACGTGACCTGCGCAGAGTTTTGGCCAGATCTTAGCTTCGTTGCGTTTCATTTCTCCATCATGCGACAGAGACCAGCCTCTACTGCTACTGAGAGCTGCTCTTTTAGCGCGCCCCTAACATCGATCATATAGCCTCAGTATCAAGAGGCGCTTCATCATGTACCAAGGCAAAGGTAAATGCGCCTGTAGCGGCATTGCCTACGGCAAAGTCGTGCACTTGCTCACGTCACCACACAATACTGCCGCTGCCCCTGATCACGAAGTAGGCTCCGTCGAAGCAGAACTTGAGAGTCTGATGCAAGCCCACATGCAGGCCCATCAGGAACTTGATGCCTTGATCGCCAAAGCCAATCAAGAGCTCGGCGCCGAACAAGCGGAGATCTTTGAGATCCACAACATGCTGCTTGACGAGCCGGACATCTTTGATGCGATCAAAGATCGTATCAGCCAAGGAGGCATCGACGCGGCCACTGCCGCCCTTGAGATTGGCAACAATGTAGCCAATGAATTTGCTGCCATTGATGATGACTACATGCGCGCCCGCGCCAATGACATTAAGGATGTCACGGCGCTCTTAGCCCGCAAATCCCGTCATGAGCAAAACCTTGTGCTCACGGAGCCATGCATTTTAGTGGCTGACGATCTGCAACCATCCCAAACTATTTCCTTAGACCGCTCGCTGTTGCAGGGCATCGTACTGCGTTTTGGTACGCAAAACTCGCATGCCTCAATCTTAGCCCGCACCATGAACATCCCGCTCATCATTAACGCTAACCTGCCAGCGTCTTTAGATGACAACACGGAGGGGCAGGCTGCAGCGGTTGATGATCCGCAAGTTGCTGACCTCACTGGTCACTTCTTAGGCCTTAATGCCGCTGATGGCAAGTTCTATATTGACCCAGATGAGCAAACGGTCGCTAGACACTGGGGAAAAGTTTGCTGCTGATCGCGAGCGCCAGTTAAAGCTCAAAGGCCAGCCTGCTATCAGCAAGAAAGGCCACCGCATCTTTACCTTTGCCAACATTGGTCAGGTCGATGACGTCGAGCAAGTGCTAGCGAACGATGCCGAGGGTATCGGCCTCTTCCGCTCGGAGTTCCTCTATTTAGGCCGCAGTACACCACCTACTGAGGAAGAGCAATATAAGGCCTATGCTAAGGTCGCATCCTTAATGGCAGGCAAGCTGGTCATCATCCGCACCATTGATATCGGTGCTGATAAAAAGGTCGACTACTTTGATCTGCCCGCAGAGGAAAATCCTGCTTTAGGCTTGCGTGCATTGCGCCTATGCCTGCGCCGTCCTGAGATTTTTAAGACACAGCTGCGTGCTATCTTCCGCGCCGCCACTCGAGGCAATATTGCCATTATGCTGCCGATGGTGACCCGCATGAACTACCGCAGACTTACGTCTGCGGTTTCACAGTGCTAACTCTGCTTTTACACAGTGTTAACACTGCTTTTTTCTAGTAGCGAGCCGCTATCTGATCTTCTGATGTAGATTGCGGATCACTACGGG
>JAHLFE010000005.1 GCA_018884035.1 Candidatus Anaerobiospirillum pullicola | reverse complement strand
AAAAAAAAAAAAAACATAAGGAACAGCTCCGGCTCAGAGCTGTGTTGTGGGGGGCCGCATTTCCATGCGGCTTCCCCCTGCGTCAGGCTGGCTAAATGCGGCCTTGCTGCATGATAGTGGTGTAGATGCGGTAGTAGGAAGCAGCCATGGTTGCCGAGCTGTGGTCATCGACCACGTTGTAGGCATTCTGCACCAAGGTCTTGCGCAGAGAAGGGTTGCGCTTTAAGGCGAGGATGTGGTCGGCCATCATATTGGCATCACCTGGACGGATGAGCAGGCCGCTCTGGCCATTCTGGACGAGGTCAGTAATACCACCGACATTGGAGGCGATCACTGGTACGCCCTGTTCCATGACATCCAAGATGATGGAACCAGTACCAGCGTTATTCACTGGGTAGGCAAAGGCATCGAACGAGGCGATGTAGTCGAGGATGTTGCGTCTGAAGCCCACAAACTTGATGTTAGGCATGCCCTCAGCACGAGACTTCAGTAAGCCGCTATCATCACCGGCGCCGACTAAGACGATCACCAGCTCTGGGATCTTAGTCTTTAAGATCTTAGCGGCGTCGATTAAGACCGACTGGCCATTTTGGCGGTTAATCAAGGCACCGACGTTGCCCACCACGAAGCGGTTCTTAAAGGCTTGGCGGAAGCGCTGCACCATCTCAGGATTAGCCTGCAGATGCGAAGCACAGTCACCAATAACGTAACACTGGCGCTCAAAAGTCTTCTCAAAGTTGGTCTTGATGACCTTAGAGATGCCCACCACCGCCGCCGCGTTATGGAACATAGCGCGGTTAACGAAGTTATTGCGCTCTGGGTCGTCCTTACGCAATGTGAGGACGTAAGGAGTGCCACACATAAGGTAGTGCACTAAGCACCACTGCATAGCGTGCGCTTCGTGAGCTTGCAAAATAGTGCACTGCTTACCTAAGCGGAAGTGGCCCATTAAGCGCGGATCGGTCATACCGCCAATGCGTATCACCTTCAGGTTCTTGGTGCCCGTAAGGTGCATTGGCAAAGGGCTATTGTCACGGCATACCAGAACTTGAGGCACACCTAAGTTTGCTAGTTCCTTAATCAGCAACTCAGTTTGGCGCTCATTGCCCTTATATCCGCGAGCTAAGCTGATATGAGCAATACTGATTCGATTGCTGTTAGCAGAATTAGCCATCTTCTAACATCCCTTCACCTCTCCGCAGTCAGCCACTGGAGCTACAGGAGAGCCGATACCGATAAGATTGCCGTCTTCATGACGACTATTACAACAAACAAGCAAGCACAGTCCCCAACCGAGGCGCGTCACAGAGAGGACGCCTAAAGCGGCGGGAGTAGCTAAGCTCAGCTCAGCCAAACAAAGCAAGTCAAAGCTAAGCAAAGCAAGGCGCAATGCGTGCGTGCAAAGCACATAAGTACTGAAGAGCACAAAAGTGCTGACGCTGATTAGTTAGGAATAGTTTGCAATACGGGTGCCGTATATCGGCAAAAGTCACAAAATGCAAGGCATTATACGCACAGGATGGCCTATCCACAAATCCATCTTAAACGACCTGTGCCCTCAAGCAGCCCTCAAACAGCTCCTGCCAAGTTACCAAGATACTAATGACGCCACAGGTTAGGGCCATCCCCCAACGAATTTAAAAGCTGAGAGCGCTGCTGTTGTTGTAGCTGCTGAGCATCAAGCACGTCCGACAGGAAAAAATAGCACAACGAGAGTAGCGAGCAGAGCGGGTTAACGCCGTTGCGGTAGAGGATCTCTTCCCAGCTTTCTTCTTCCTGCCTAGCGCTAAGAAAGCGCCTCAGATCGCGTTCATACGTCATGATAGGGACAACAAAGCGGTTAAAGTCCTCAATCTGTGGCAATTCGTCGCTTTCACTGGCACTAGCACTGGTAGTACCAGTTAATCCCGCTACGCCAGCCTCTAGCGCAGAGCTCGACGCGGGAAACACATCATCAGGCTCCTGCGCGCGTGGCAACGTGATGAGAAATGGACAAGGCTTGAGTAACTGCTGCTGATAGGTCGCCACCACGTGCTTGAGGCGACGCAGGCTATCCTCAAATGGTGGTAACGAGGAGAGGAAAAAGAGCTCAGCTGGAGGCGAGATCGTCTGCGCTACGCCATGTGGTTGTGGCACGTCGACTTTACAGCAAATTAAGGATTGCACCGCAGGCACCAGCGCAGGGATATAGGAGCGATAAGGGTTAATGTGGTCAATGATGAGCTTTGCAGGCGAGGATGTGCCCAGCATCACGCGTAAGACCTCTTTGCTCTCGGCCGAGAGTGAGTTTAAGGCCAGCACGAAGTGATAGCCATTATGAGTAAGCTGTGCCGCGCACTGTTGCAGTAGTGGCTGTGGGCCTAAGATCAGGCCCTGTTCTAAACCTAGACACGGGAGAAACGGAGCGATATCAGCAAAGTCGTCGATAGTGGTAGCAGTAGTGGTCGCACTGGCGATATTAGGCTGGATACGCAGCAGAGCCTCTTGCGGCAGCAAGCGCGTTGCTACCTTGGCGCGGGTAAAAAAATTGGTAAAGAAGCGCTGCAGCAGCTCGGTGTTTATGAGGCGCATCACGGCACGGAAGTTAGCCCCACTTATTGAGTAGCGTGGGGAGAGCATCTTTGGCAGCGTGATTTGAAAGTACTGATTGGCGTACTTAGTGTAAGCCGTCAGCGAGGCGAGGTCTTTAAGACCGGCCATAATGGCGCAGAGTGTGATCCACAGTACCGTATCCAGCTGCAAGGTAAAAGGCTGCGCTGGCAGGTGAAAATACCTACTTAGCTGAGGGGAAAAAGCGTAGCTACGCTCAACAGTAGAAAAGGCCTGCAGGAGATGAGCTAAGAGTGGGTTTTGCTGCAAAGGTGAGTCTTGCAGCTTGAGATGGGCATCAAGGAGGTAGAGGGTGTAATCGAGGATTTCGCTGCTATTGGACTCATCAGGAGCTGCCATGCTCACGATTTGCGCAAAGAGCTGAGGGTAAGCTTGCTCTACCTGAAGGAGGCCGTCACGGATGGCATCAGGGGAGAGTTTGCGGGCAAGCTCATCGTAGATTTCGCTGGACACTGGGCTACTCCTCAGGAAAAAAACGGTCCTTGCGATTTTTTTGGTGCTGACGGCGCGCTCCTCGAACGCTAAGGCCTGCCCTGCAGCGCGCAGCTTCTAAGACACAGTGCTGCTGTACACACAGCTCGACTAGTCAGCAACACGATCTGCCACTAATGCCTCAGCACTAAAAAAATCGCAAGAACCAAAAAAACAAGCAAATAGCAAATAGGCACTTACAGCAGGATGTAAGTGTTGGTCGAAAAGGGCGAAAAACCAAGCATCCCCAGCAGATTTTAAAGCAGGAAGAGGGGCAAAGCATCAGGTAGGCAAGCAAGCAGGTGCAGATAGACACCAAGCCCAGAGAGCAGCCGATCGTGAGGAGGTCTGAAGTAATTTTGCTCAAGCTGATAAACACAGGATTTATGGTAAAGCCTAAGACTATCTCAAGGTAACACTTGAGCGCAAAACGAGGCACTTACCTCTGTTTTGTAGCATCTGCTTCTTGTTTTAGCTTACATTACCCTTAAGTAGGAGACCAAGAAAGGCCTTATTTATGCGCTTTGTAAAAATGAAGCCAGATCTCCTCACAGTCTGAGCAGGCTCTTGCGTGGTGCTTATTGGGGGTAAGTAAGCAAGCAATCAAGTAAGTAAGTAAGTAAGTAAGCAAGTAAGCTGAGATACGAGGGATAGACAGCTTTTAAGCGCTTAAAAGCAGCGCCAAAGCCCCTGTGGAGCTGTGGAGACAGTCAAAGCACCTACATACACCTAAGAGCAGCTATACCACGCTATGCTGCGTCGCTATCCCCCGAAAAAAGCCACTAAAAGAGGCAGAGACAACAAAGTCACCTCGCGGTGGCCTCTAAAAACAGCGCAATATGCACCTTACAGGACAGGCACTCAAAAGACACAATTAGCAGCACTTTACACGCAGAGATAAACTCCTAGGCTGCTGCTTTACCCCAAAAATCGCACCAAAGAGAGCACTTAGGTACCACACATGAGTGTTTGCTTAGCCATAAATCGATCGATCGCAAAACACGGTTTTTACCACCATTGCGAGCGGTACGCTCTAACAGACTTTTTACAGAGCCCAGAAACAACAAAGCCACCTTACGGTGGCCTCAAGCCCCATGTGCAGGGGCCATAAACAAAAAAACCACCTTGCGGTGGTTATTTCAGAAAAACTTGATAAATAAGATTGGCGGAACGGACGGGGATCGAACCCGCGACCTCCTGCGTGACAGGCAGGCATTCTAACCAGCTGAACTACCGCTCCGCACCTTACTTAGCTTGGCGATGACCTACTCTCGCACAATCGTTCGTTGCACTACCATCGGCGTAACTGCATTTCACTTCTGTGTTCGGAATGGGTACAGGTGGGACTACAGCACTATGGTCGCCAAGCAAACTCGGTA
>JAHLFE010000041.1 GCA_018884035.1 Candidatus Anaerobiospirillum pullicola | reverse complement strand
GACTAAGGCAGCTGCATCATATACCATCAAGCAGTGGCTCTGCTCTTATTCCTCGATTTGAACCTGAGCTGATCACAGTAGGATGGCACCTAAAAGCCAAAAACTGCCTATTCACTGCAAATTGTCGGTGTGCATGCTGCAAATGCCAGAGCGTCTTTCTCCATGGCATGGATGGCAAGCATCTCGATGTGCCAAAGACTGTGGCAGATATGCCAGACATTGAGCAGTATCGGCACAAGAACGGTTTCATTGAACCGTGTTGGGTGAGCTCCCTTGACCTTGATGCTGGGGAAAATCGTGAGAAGATGCTGTGTGCTTTGGGCACCTTTGCTATCTATTACAATTCGTGGTCAACGGAGCTGCAACTAGCAAGTAGCAAAACCAAGCAGTCGGATCGCACCGTAGAGAATAAGCTCAATGCGATGACTGGGATGGAACTCATCCGCAAGTCGTTCAATGAGTTTGTGTGGCAGCAGCTGCTCAAAGAGGGTAAGGTCAAAGGAAGCATTGTGAGGGAGAGGGAGCTAAAGGCGCTCTTTGCCGACTTAGCGGTCTTCCTGCACTACTTTGCGCTTTTTAGTCAGCCAGCACTTAAGCTCATGCCTCAGTATCTGCAAAGCAACTTAGAGGGGCATTTTCATCAGAGCCGCTAAGCTAAGCTAAGCTGTAAAGACGTAGGTGCCAGCAAGTGCGGCGCGGCACGCTAGCGTTGTGCGGCATGCGGCACACTACGTCGCAGCTTAATCGCTGCACTAGGAGCAGTCACTACCAGAGTGGTGATTGCTCTTAACTCCTTAGAGCACAGAAAGGGCGCAGCGCGCTTTTGGCGGCATCACACATGGCGTAGCCTCTCTGTGGGCAGCTACCACTCAACAGTGCTTCTCTTTGCGCTGCGCTGTGTTTCGCTGCGCTTTGAGTTTTCGCTGCTGCTGCTGATGATGCTGCTGCTGCAGTTGCGGCTATACTGTCTGTGAGATGACGAGTAGCGTCGTTTCTGCTGACCTCCCGCTGACCTCTAGCTTACATGCCCGCTTGGGTACTCTTCCCCACCCCTAAGGACAATCTGCATATGGCGCGTAAAACAGCCAAGGCCACCAAGGCCATGAAAAACAAGCAAAGAACTACCACTAATCAGACTAAAGCGACCAGCGCGCAGGCTACAACAACTGCTGCCTTAGCAGATAATGCTGCCACACAGGAGCAAAAGGCACTGGCTGGCGCTACTGCTACAGGTACTGTAAGTCGCGAGGAGCTGGCTAAAGTTTTCACTACGGAGTCAGTCGAGCTACAAGCAGGTTCTGACGTGTTCTTGCGGCTGTCCTTAGGCTTTAAGGGCTATTCTCAGTTCCAAAACGCTTTTCTTGCTAAGTTAGAGCATGAGCCAGAGGTAGCCGCACTGTTTTCTGTTCTCATGGGCAAGCACTATGAGAACCTCAAAGAGCGCCAGTGGCAAGTATCGGGAAACAACAAGTTTGTCGATTTCGACTGGAGTACGTGTGTATTGCTGTACCTGATTCAATATTTTCGAGGCTTTCCCAACATCAGATCTTGGGCTGGTATCCTCAATAACATTGAGCAGCGTACTCATCTGCAGGTGATATTGCCGCAATTCCTGCCGGTTTTCCAAGTCGGCTCCTACGACCAGTTGTTTTTCCAGTGGTTCGACTTTAACGAAATGCGCATCAAGGGGCCTTACGTGGGCGGCAATTCCTTTGAGGAGGCGCAACAGACTTTAGGTAAGCTGTTTGCGGATTTGCAGATGATCCAGCCGTGGATTAGAGGTAATCGTTTCCTCTACAAATGCGGTTTACCTCCACTCGTGCGCTCTGAGCAGCAACTTGAGCTTAAGCAGCCGCGCATGTCGGCCTTTTTCTTTAACTTGCAAGCGCTCGATGAGGCGCGTAAAAAGCTCACTTCAATCAATGTTTATGACCTCGGGTATCAGCGCGATATCTGGTTAGAGTTTCGCTCAGCTTGTAATCTCTATGATGCATGCAAACGGCTGTTGCTGTCGTTCAAGCGTGCAGGAGTGGATCTTAACAACACCTTGCTGATAACTTCTGACGAGAGTGGCAAGTGTGTAGAGAAGTTCACCCAAGTCGTAACTGAGTTTGGTGCGCACTACTTAATGATTAGCGCTGCGCCAAAGGGGGTAAGAAATCCGTTAGCACCACAGACATGGGCTAAAAGCTTCCACTATGCAGACTGCAAGTGTGTTTGCCAAATTTTGAGGGATGATCAGAGGCAGCAGCTGACCCTTGTAGAGCAGAAGAAACTCTCAGAGTTGCGTAAGCTTGAAGGAGAGGAGCCTCATGTATGGGTGAGTTCCCTTGATCCTGAGGTCGGAGATAACAGGCAGCAGCTGATTTGTGCTTATGAGCTGCTTATGCTCAACTACATTAAGATGAATGTTGAGGTTGCCTTACCGCCATCCTGCTCCGTAGAGCAGTTGGTCGGGATTGAGCAAGCTGTGGTTAAAGTCACGGGTATTGAGGCCATAAAACAGGCTTTCAACAACTTCGTGTGGCAACAGCTCCTCGCAGAGGGTAAGGTCAAGAAGGCCAAGATGGATGAGGCAAAACTGAAGACCAAGTTTGCTGACTTAGCTTTCTTCCTGCACTACTTTGCGCTCTTTAGTCAGCCTGCCCTCAAGCTCATGCCGCAGTACCTTGAGCAAAACTTAGCCGGTGACTTTGCCAATCGCGCAGAAAGTGAGGAGTAACTGCTTGCAGGTGTTGCACAGCAACAGCATTGCTGTGCTGTGCTGCGCTTGCTGCTTCAGCTCTTGAGTGTTTTGCGCCCTCTAGGCTCTCTATTCGTGCCGTACTGGGGTGGAGGAGAGTACATCTCTCCATCCCATTATCTGGTGTTGCCCACAGCCTTGTTAAGGCGCTGCCCTTAGTACTTGCGCTGAATGAGGTAGTGGTGGGTCGGCGTCATGACTTCGTCTAGCGGCATATCCCACGCTTGAATGTTGATCCCCTCGACATACTGAAAGTCATACGCCAGCCCAATCGTGAGGCATTCCGGACGAATCTTTTTTAAGAGCCGGTCGTAGAAGCCCCCGCCCATACCAATGCGCGCTCCTGTGTGGTGGTTAAACGCTACTAGGGGCACTAAGACCACCTCTAAGCTGTCCTCGGCCATGTACGTCACAGGATCCTTGTGAGGCTCTAAGATCTTAAATGCATTAGGCACTAAGCTCTCCTGTCCCTCGTAGCGGTAGAACTCCATAATGCCTTTTTGCTCGGGCACAATGGCAGGTAAGCCCACCACGTGCTCATGTGCTTTAAGGAGCTCATTGAGCTCATGGGTGTCGATCTCCCCTGCAAAGCTCATATACGAGGCAATACGCCGTGCTTGCTGTAAAAAAGGGTGGGCTAGTACCTTTTGCTGTACCGCTTGCGATAGTGCTGTTACCTCCTCAGGGCGAAGAGCTTGGCGCTGGGCTTTCATATGGGCCCGCACTTGGGCACGCCATGTCTTTTCTGCAGCTTTGGCCTCTGGAGTCAGGATGGTGCCGTGAGTGGCTGCTTGCGTAGCAGCAGCATAATCAGCTTGCTGGCCTTGCTGGGCTAAGGCCGCAGTGGTGGCAGCTTGCAGCTCTTGTTGGTTGGTGTGTACGTGAGCTGATGGCGTCGAGGAATGTGGGGTTGGTGCAGAAGCAGACATAAGCGCGCAGAAGAGATGGTAAGAGTAAGGGATAGAGTAGGGCAGAAGTGTTAAGTTTAGCAAGCGTTGCGTTGCAGAAGGACGTAAGCGCTGTGCCGTGCTGTGCAAAGTAGCTGAGCCCTGCAATCAGCTCAGCAAAGCTTAGCTAAGCGGTAGCTGTGGGGACAAAGGAGCGTGGAGCGGAGCAAAGAGAGGACGGTGCAGAAAAGAGCGTGGGGCGGGCGCTTTAAGTAGTGCGCAGGGCTCAGTAATCGCGGCGTAACAGCACACAGCCGCTTAAGGTGAAGCGGCCTAAGAGTCGAGATTGTTGAGATTGCGCTTGATGCGGTGAATGAGCTGCATCGCCTGCTCTTGAAACGGCGTCGAGGTGTCCAGATAGCGCTGCAGCTGGCTCTGGCTCTCAATGGCAGCAATAATGGCTGCCTGCTGTGGCGTTAACGACGGGTTGTCCCGCAGAATCTTTGCCGTGATTTCTTGAATTTTGCCCACCGCCCGTTGCAGCGAATCAGCTTGGCTCTTGTGGCAGCGTAGCGTAAAGCTTTCCCCGAGAAGGGAAACGGTAACCGTCTTAATCTCGTCGTAATCCATGCTGCACCTGCTTTCTGTGCGCCGCGTGCTGCTTTGTACAGTACTGGCACATCGACACCGCTTTTGTCCGCTGCTGGATAATGGGGGCTCCGTTTCCGCGCGGGTGCCGTTGGGAGACGAAACGGTGCTGCCTAAGGAGAGCACAAGTAGGCCACAACAGCTGTTGCTACTTGGCTATAGTTGTGGGTATTTTACCTGAAATTTCGTTCAAAAAACGTGGGCCTGTGGCATAATGAGAGGCCATTGTGCCTGCAAAATACGCTCTTATCTACGCGCTTCACTCCACGAGGTGTGGTGTTTAGAGCTGCAAGTTCTAGACGCGGCGCATGTAGATTGCGCGCTACGCTGTAAAACACAGCCTCGTTTTGCCATGCAGGTGTGCGCTGCTCTCTCCTCTTGCCTACCTTTTAGGGGCTTGCTGCCCTTTCCCTGTCCCCTTTGAAGTGTGACGCCTGCCAAAGGCATCTTGGCGGGAGGGCATGCTATGCATCAGAAGTAGGGAGTAAGTACAGCTTGGTGGCAAGCGCTACCAGCTCTAAGAGGGCGGTGCAGGGCCAAGCAGTGGCCTTAGCAGTGATTACTCTGCTTGTGTTACTACTTCGCAGATTGAGTTGCCAGCGGCCGTGCCTTAAGACCTGAAGATCAGGTGCAGTGTGACGCCACTTCCGACTCCAACTCCTGACGCCACGTCTGCTGCCTCTTATGATGCCATGCTCCCTTTGATCGCTAAGTGCGGCCAAGAGTAAGATCCGGTGTCTAACGGTGGTTTCAAGAGGGCACCTCTTTAGGTAGTACTCTGAGGTACAAGCAAGAGAGCGATAAGAGCCAGTGCGGTGTACTGCGCTGTTAGGTTTGTTAGGCCAAGCTGTAAGCTGTAAGCATAGTATGTTGTAGCAGTCTGTAGCATTTTGTAAGGAACCTATTAACTAATAACTACCAGTTTTTGGCTCGCTTCAGAGTTGGTTGATACCAAAGCGCAGTAGTACCAATGCAATTAAGCTGTTGCTAGGTGTTATGGCGTTTGGTGTGACCATCCTTGAGG
>JAHLFE010000040.1 GCA_018884035.1 Candidatus Anaerobiospirillum pullicola | reverse complement strand
CGCCAAGCACAAATCTCGCGGTAGGTATCGCTAATTACCAATACCACCATCGTCTGTGGCAACTCTGGCTGTGGGTGATTGTTGCCATACATCCGCGATAGAATCTGCTTTTCGCCGTCATCTAAGCGCTTTTTAATTCTTGCCTTGGTATCGCTCTCCAGCCGCTTGAGCTCAAAGATGTAGACATGATTCTTGGTCGTAGCCTCCAGATCACTACGTCCAAGGCTATTTGCCACCTCATCCTCGATCATGATCGATTCTGAGCAGAGCGCAAGCTTGAGCAAAGTGCGGTAGAAGGACTCAGGCTCAGGCTTTACCTCCTTCTCCTCACCTTGATTCTGCACGTTCTGAGCTTCAGTTTCCTGCCCTACCTGCGCTTCAGTCTCCTGCGCGCCCTGTGCTGCCGCATTGCTTTGGCTTTGGGTCTGAGCAGAAGCCTTGCCTTGCTTGTCTCTAGACGCCATAGCCTTGTAAGCGTCATAGCGCACATAGCTCAAAATTTCATTAAAGCTAAAGCACAACTGCGCAATATCACCATGCCTCAGAGCTAGCTTCACCTTGTTAAGCGCCGTGGCAAGTGGGGAACCCAGTTCATCTTGGAAGCTCACCACGTAGCTCATCAACACAGGGTAAAACTTATCCTTTACCTCTTGGTTCGTAATACCACAGCGGTATTTGCGATTTTCTGCATCTTCCTCTTGGGCGGTATCGGCAGTAATCTCTTTAATCGAGAAATACCCACCCAGCACCAAAATCTGCTCAAATGTCACGTTTTGCAGATAGCTACCCTCACTTAAGCTATCATAGGGCATGATGAGCTCTTGGTTACTCAGCTCCATGATTTTTTGTGACGAAAGCTGGTAGTTACGCAGATAAGAAATGAGAGCAGCACTAGCATCAGCGCTTTTCATCCAATACTTTCTAAACACAGGCTTAGAGCCGCGAACAACAGGGGAAAAAAAACTGTTCACAGCGAAAGGACAATAGACCTTGACCGACGCATCGTAGTCAAAACAGAAGCCGTCGTAATAAAGCTCCAGCTTATCCAGCACCGCACTTGTGGTCATGCCCAGCAGCTTGGCAGCACCGTTAATGTAAGGCGCAAATTGCTTACTAGTAATATCTGCTTGGGTATAGCCCAATAAATTGGCAACATCAGGCTCCATGCTGATATCAGTGATATTCTGCCCTGTAAACAACGAAGTCTCACGATAGCGCATGATGCCCGTGATCAAGATAAATCTCACTCTAGGCTGCAAACGTAGCCAGCCATAGAAAGCCCTAAGCAACTGCTGAAAGGCAGCAAAAACCTGCGGCCTATGGAGGTTGATCGAAAGGGGGTAATCCCACTCATCGATCAAGAACACGAGCGGCTTGCCTCTTTCAATAGCCAAGTCATCAAGACGCCACGCTAAGTCTTCAAATGAAGTGATGCTTGCGACTTGACTGACGTTAAATCCAGCATGAGAGTAAGCTGCAATCACTCTTTTACATAAGCTGGACTCAAAGTCGGCAGCATCGACGTTATTGCCCAATTCAAAAAAAGACAAGTTGATAACAGGGTAGCCTCCTTCCTCCTGCAACATGCCATCAATCGCCAAGCCTGCAAAGCTCTTAGAGCCATTAGTGAACCACTCCTGCAGCATGGAACAAAGGAGAGTCTTGCCCATACGACGTGGTCGGGTGAGGAAAAGTTTGTTTCCCATGAGAAACAGATTTTTCAGCAAGGCCGTCTTGTCTACAAAGAAAAACCCACCTTGAAGCAAGTCGTTCCAAGTTGAAACCTCAACAGGCATTTGGAGTAACGTTGTCTCTTCCGCCATTTTGTCCCCACCTCCATGAGAAATACAGCATTATCGGCAAGCGGCTCTGGACACTTTAGGAACAGCCACTTTACTACGGTCTATAACGAGATTTTAGCAAGAGCCATCCACTAAAGAAAGCAAACAAGGACGTCCTATAGGCTCGGCTGCCACCACAAGCCAACCACCACCGGTATCGTGCCTTCAGCCATGTTTACGCATCATGTGACTACCACAGAGAGCTTGGGTGCGACTCAGTTACATCACAAAGAGGCCACTTTGGGTTGTTGTTGTTTACAAAACGGCGGCGCGCTACCTTACAGGTTGTGGTGACATGTATATGGAGCAGGAACCGCGCAGGGATCAGCTTTAGCTCCCTCCACATGGCGCTCCCCTGTTTATTACAGTGCCCAACTTCTGCCGTGAGGCCTCTGATAAGCTTACGCTTTAGCCTCACTGGCTTGGGTGCAGGTGCTGCTTTGAGGTGGTAGCAAGCCTTGCAGGTGCTCAGATGCTTGCAGTCTAATAAGCCACCAGCTCCTTGTGACGCTCTACCACAACCAGCCCCTGTGCAGTACGCTGCAACTTGAATCTGCACCAAGCACAGATCCGGCGGTAAGTGTCGCTAATGGCCACTACCACCATCGTCTGTGGCAGCTCTGGCTGTGGGGGATTGTTACCAGACATCCGCTCTAGAATCTGCTTCTCGCCGTCATCTAAGCGCTTATCAATGGATGCCTTGGTAATGCTCCCCAGTCGCTTGAGCGCAAATATGTAGACCTGATCTTCGGTAGTAGCTTCCAGATCACTGCGCCAAAGGTTATTTGCCACCTCATCCTTGATGATGATAGAAGATGAGCTGAGCGCAAGCTTAAGCACCGTGCGGTAAAAGGCCTCAAGATCAGGCTTTGGCACCTGATATAGAGCTTGCTTCTCACCTTGATCCTGAGACTCCAGCTCCTTGAAAAGATCATCTCGCACATAGCCCAAGATTTTATTAAAGATCAGGCACAACTGCGCTATATCCCCTTGCCTCAGAGCTGACTTCACCTGTCCCAGCGCTGTGGAAAGGGCGGAACCATCGGCATTCTTAAAGCTCACCAAGTAGCTCATCAATACAGGGAAAAACACATTCCTTACGTCTTGGTTGGTAATACCACAGCGATAGTTGCGATTTGATGAAACTTTTGCTTTGATAGTATCTGCAGTAATCGCTTTAATCGAGAAATAGCCGCCAATCACCAAAATCTGCTCAAAGGTCACGTCTTGCAGTAAGTATCCTGCACGTAAGCTGTCATTGGACATCTCGAGCCTTTGGTCGCTCAGCTCCATGATCATTTGTGACGAAAGCGGGTAGTCATGCAGGTACGAAGCAAGAGCGTATTTAGCCCCAGAGCTCTTCATCCAATAGCTTTCAAACTTAGGTTCCGAGCCGCGAACAACGGCAGAAAAGAACCTATTCACAGCGAATGGGCAATAGACCTTGCCTATTGCATCTTTGTCAAAGTAGAAGCCGCCGTAATAACGTTCCAGCTTATCAAGCACCGCACTTGGAGTCATACCAAGTAGCTTGGCAGCACCTTTAATGTAAGGCACAAATTGCTTACCAGTAAGATCTGCTTGGGTATAGCCCAATAAATCGGCAACAACAGGCTCCATGCTGATATCAATGATATCCTGCCCTGTAAACAACGAGGTTTCACGATAGCGCATAATCCCCGTGATCAAGATAAATCTCACGCTAC